>JBKECD010000186.1:0-9119 GCA_047974225.1 Mangrovibacterium sp. | reverse complement strand
TTGTTTAAAAAAATTAAAATTGTCTTTGACTGATTACTCTCAAACTAAAACAATTTCGCGTAAATAACCTTCTACCTTTTCAATATTTTCAATGAACTTTGAAGCGTGGCGGTGCGCTTGGGCTGCGCCGCTTTAGCTGCGCTGCTTGGGCTTTCGCCGCTTGAACCGCTGTTGCCTTTTCGTTCTCCACTCAGTATTAAAACCTGAGCGAAACGGATTGCAAAGTAAATACTAATATTTGAACCTTGCAACTTTTTGAAGAAATATTTTTCAAAAATCTTTTCCCTTAAGAACGTTTGCCTTTTCGTAATTCGTAATTGATAATCCGTAATTCCTAAAAGCGAGTGCAAAAGTAATGCTTTATTTTTTATCTCCAAATTTTTTCGAGAAAATTTTTCGGATTATTTTTCAAGCTAAGAACGTTTGCCGCTTCGCAATTCGTAATTGATAATTCGTAACTCCTAAAAGCGAGTGCAAAAGTAATGCTTATTTTTGACCATGCAAATATTTCGAGCATTTTTTCAGAAAAAAAAGTTTGACAAAGAATTTGCGCCATATAATATAGTATATACACTTTCTATTTCTCTAAAAAGCATTACTTTTGCAATCGTTTACAATGCGCACTTATTTTACGATTCGTTTTGCTCGAAAAAAACAAACGCAACGATTAATATAAACAAAATCAAGAGAAAACAGCTATTGCTCAAAGCCCTTCACGTTCACCCTTGAGAATATTTAAGCCAAAAGTCCACTTCCATATTGAGCCTCGTTCGGCAATACGGTTGAACTTTTTAGCCTTAGTATGGTTTCTAAGAAACAGAAAAGAACACACATGTCAAAATTAATAGAAATAAACAACGTCAAGGATATTTTGCCTGAGTATCGGAATAATCCTATCGGACTACTCTTGGAGTATCACAACCTCAACAAGGTTTTCACCCACTATGAGAAGCCCGAGTTGCTCATTGGCATGTGTGCGGATTATCGCATCAGCCTGTGGATGCCCGATAACTTTGCCTACACCTTCCGCACAGGCGGTGCCAATCTCTTTTACCAAGAATTTCAAGTGTCCTACACCATTGGCGTGGGAAATATTAAACATATCGTGCTCATCGCCAATAATGATTGTCGCATGGAGAACCTCAGCCGCATTAAAGAGCGTTTCATTTCGGGCATGGTGAATAATGCGGGGTGGAAAGCCGATAATGCCCAAAATCATTTTGAAAGTCTCGCCCCATTTTTTGAAATTGGCAATTCGGTGGAATTTGTGCTTTCCGAAACCGCACGACTGCAAAAGAGATATCCGAACGTAACTGTCGCTCCCCTATTCTTCGATGTGAACAGCAAACAGCTTTCGCAGATTGTGAGGTGAGCCAATTCAATTACGAATTACGAATTAATAATTACCCCCCTTAATAATTAGAATCATGAGCAAAGAAAAAGTATTAGAAACCATGAAAGCTGCTGGCAAACCCGTGAGTGCTGGCGAAGTAGAAAAGCTATCAGGCTTAGACCGCAAAGTGGTTGATGCCGCCTTCAAGGAATTGAAGAAAGAAGAAGCCATTGTGTCGCCCGTGCGCTGCAAGTGGGAGCCTGCGTCTTAAAAGCTTTGGCTTCGCCGCTGTAAGCTGTAAGCGCAACCCTGCGCCTACAGCTTACAGCCTAAAGCCTACTTAAAACACCACATCCAGCCCAAACATGAAGTTCATTCCCGCTTGTGGGAAATATCCATCCATCTTATATCGTGTGTCGCCGGTGTAATACGAATACACCCATGCATTGCTTTCATACTCGGTGTTGAAAAGATTGTTCACCATCAGATGCAGTTTCAATTCTTTGCAGAAACGAGCTGGCAACACATAATCCACTTTCAGATTACTCACCAACCACGCATCGAGCATTCTATCCGCATTGGCGGTGTTGTCGATGAACTGCTCGCCCACATAGGAACTTTGCAGCGCAATGTTCCAGCGCGAGCTAGGCGAATAGGTCAGCAAACCATTGAAAATGTGATTAGGCGAAAAAGCCAAATCGGTTTTTCCTAGATGGTTCTGCTTTTGCTCATAATTCTCAGAATCCCAGTCATCAACATATTCTGTAAAATCTTTGATTTTATTTTCGCTGAACGTGTAGGTAGCATCTAGTCGAAGCTTTGGGCAAATGAGTGCACTTGCAGTAAGCTCCACCCCCATGCGATAGCTATCATCGACGTTAATCATCATGCTTGAACCGACATCATTCACCTCGCCTGTGAGCACGAGTTGGTCTCGATAAAACATCCCATAAAGGTTAGCCCCTGCCGAGAACTTCGCACCGCTGAAATTATATCCAGCCTCAAAATCGTTGAGTGTTTCCGCCACTGGCGTAGGGTCGCCTGCATCTAAATCCACGAAGTTATCACGATTAGGCTCTCGGTGCGCTTGCGCATAGCTGACGAAAGCACTATGCTGATTATTCGGCTGATAGAACAAACCCACTTTAGGGTTGAAGAAATTGAAGTCATGCGCTTGCTCGATGTTTCGCAAGTCGTCATCAGTGCCTGAAATCTCATAGTTGATGCCCCGATACTGCAAATCGGTGTAGAGCGAAAGCGCCTCGGTGAAGTTCACATGATATTTGGCATAGATATTGAAATCATTCTTCAAGCCATTTCCCCGATACCACTCATGGTCTTTTTTGCTGCCGCCCATATTTTGCGCCCAAATCACTTTGCCATAATGGTCGCCATCATATTGGGTGATTGCACCGCCAAAGGTAAGTCGATGCACCCCTTGCACATAGTTGAGCGCATAGGTCGCACCATAATAATAATTATCGAGCCACTTGCGCTGCACCAAATCCGTTCTAGTTTGCCCTTCAGGAGCCGTCATCTGATAGTCGGAGTATTTCTTGTCATACTTATAATTCTCATAATAGCCCAAACCACGAGTGAGGAACAAGGCGGCATTGAAATTCCATACCTGATTGAACTCATGCGCCAAGTGCAGCTGATAATAATTCTGCGTGTAATTATCCACCTCATGATCGTAGGTGTACATATTATAAGTACGTGCATCGGAATTAATCAGGTCTTGATATCTGATTTCATTTTCACGCTCCGAGCTATCACTCCACAACCAATGATCTTTATAGCGCATCATTCCTTCGGCATCATTATTCAGCTTCACCGAAGGCACCCCATTCCACGCCTGATAGGTTTCCTCGAAGCCTGAAAAGACTTTGAATTTCAGCATTGTTTTCTCGCCATAATAACCGCCCGAGAAGTAATAGGATTTCAAATCCGAAGAAGCCCGGTCGATAAATCCATCGGAAGCCACTTGCGAAAGACGGAGGTCGAAGGCGAATTTACCAAGCATTCCCGTTCCTGCGGAAACCGAGTTTTTATATGTTCCGAAACTCCCCCCCGCACCCCGATAGGCGGCATAGGCTTTGGGAGCTTGATGCGATGTTTGCATATTGATGCTTGCACCGAAAGCACCAGCCCCATTAGTGGAGGTGCCCACCCCTCGTTGCACTTGAATATTTTCGAGCGAGCCCGCCAAATCGGGCACATCGACAAAAAACACGCCATGCGATTCGGCATCATTCATCGGCACACCATCAATAGTTACGTTGATGCGGTTCAGGTCGGTGCCACGAATGCGGAAATAGGTATATCCCACACCAGCACCCGCATCGGAAGTTGCCACATAGCTGGGGGTCATAGTGAGCAGATAGGGAATATCCTGCCCCATGTTTTGGTTTCGGATTTCGTCTTTGCTCACTTGAGACTTTGCCACGGGCGTGCGGTTTCCGGCACGAGAGGACGACACTAAGATTTCATCGAGAGCAATCGTGTCGCTCAGCATTGTTTTGTTTTGAGCGAAAGTTGTTGCTGCAAGGCAAAAGCTGAGCAGCAGGAAAGAAAAATGTTTCATTTTAAAAAATTGAATTGGTTAATAAATAAACTAACCAATGGAGCAGAAATGCGTGCACACATTTCATTTTATCGCCAATCCCTCCGCCGGCATTACCCGGATCAGGTTATTTGGGTATGATCTCAGTCCGTAATATTAGGACACCCCATTGCTAAAAATCGGGACAAAGATAATGTTTTTTTTGAAATTGAACATTCAGCGCTCTTAATCCGACTCATTTTTTCTCCTGCAAGGAATTAAGCGAGCTCAACGGAGTGTAAATTTTCTCTCGCCTCGTGTTGAGTCCGCTTAACCCTCCCTATTTTTTCAATTCAGAGGAATTAAGCCCACTCAATAAGCTAGAATTATTTTTTTCAAGCCAATTGAGGGTGCTAAATCAAGGCTATTTTTTCAATTCCGACGAATTTAGTTTGCTAAATTGTATTTAATGCGACAATTCAATGCGATTTACTTATTTACAACGCATCTAAATTTCGTTTTTATCTGGCTGAACTTCCGACACTTAGAAAATATTGCCATCGAAACAGAGCGAAAAAGTGCAAAAAGCAGGTGCAAAGTATATAAGTATATATGAAGGGGCATTGATTTAGAAACATACTCCTTCGCATTATTCATCCTTAAAAACAATTCAAATGACTACAAAAATTGCATGTATCAACTATGCCACATCAGCTGGCAACATCGCTGGCTTGACTCAAACCATCTTGACAAAAATCGACGCCTTGGGCAACGATGCCAGTGATCATCTCATCGACCTGCTCGCACGAATGGAAGAGATGCAACTAAATCTGACCGCCGCCATCAAGCGAGCTCCTGTGAAAGCTCAGATGCTGCAAGGCGTGGTGGAAATGAAATCCTGTTTTCAGCGTTTCCACCAATTGATTGACAGCTATGCCGCCATGACTGAAATGGACTTTCAGCCCTCAGCGCAAGAGCTGCTGAACACGATTCAGCCTTACTATCGAAGAATCCTTTTTTGCACCCAGCAGCTCACTTGCAGCAGCTATACTACCGCCTTGATTAGCGAGTTCGAACAAGAAGACTTCCTCAGCAAACTCTCCACACTCCCCTTTGCCGAACATCTCTTCGAGAAGCTCAAGTCCTCGCAACTGAGCTTCACCCAATGCCATGCCGAATACCACGATTTGCGCCAGCAGCAAATCGACAGCCCCAACGCCACCAAGCTCCGCCTAGAATTGATCCACCTCATCAATCAAGAGCTAGTGCCCTACCTCAACGTCATGGCACAAGTGAAGTCGGTGGACTATTCCGCATTCTCACGAGCCATCAATTCGATTATCCGAGGGCACAATGTGGTGATGAAGAGAAAGCGAAAAGGAGAGGAAAAAGGGAGTGAAAATAATGCTATCTTTGCGACATCAAATTTTTCAAATTAAAAAAACATGAACACAAACGTCCACCAAAAATTAGTCTCCTTTATTTGGAGCATTGCCGACGACTGCCTGCGCGATGTCTATGTGCGCGGAAAATACCGCGATGTGATTCTGCCCATGGTGGTGCTCCGTCGCCTTGATGCGCTGCTGGAAAGCACCAAAGAAGCGGTGATGGAAGAAGTGAGGTTTCAGAAAGAAGACTTGGAAGTAAGCGAGGGAGATTGGGACAATATTGGAATGTGTAGGGCTAGCGGATATGTGTTCTACAACACCAGCAAATGGACGCTGCAACAACTGCAAAACACCGCCACGAATAGTCAGCAAATCTTGCTCGCCAACTTCGTGGACTACCTCAACGGATTTAGCGCAAATGTGAAAGAAATCATCAAGAAATTTAAGCTCAAAAGCCAAATTGAGCACATGGCAACTAAAGATGTACTGCTGGCGGTGCTCGAAAAATTCACCTCGCCCGAGATTAATCTCACACCCTTTGAAAAGGAAACTTCCGATGGCAGAAAACTCCCTGCACTCACCAACCTCGGCATGGGCTATGTGTTTGAAGAACTGATTCGCAAGTTTAATGAAGACAACAACGAGGAAGCCGGGGAACACTTCACCCCTCGGGAGGTGATCGACCTGATGACCCACCTCGTGTTTGAACCGATTAAAGATGCTCTTCCTCCGGTGATGACAATTTATGACCCTGCCTGTGGGTCGGGAGGAATGCTCACCGAAGCGCAAAACTTCATCAAAGATGAAGAAGGCAGCATCAAAGCACAAGGCGATGTCTATCTCTATGGCAAGGAAATCAACGATGAAACCTATGCCATTTGCAAATCCGACATGATGATTAAGGGCAACGACCCCGAGAATATCCGTGTAGGCTCAACCCTCTCTTCCGATGAGTTTGCCGGCACCACCTTCGATTTCATGCTCTCGAATCCTCCCTACGGCAAGTCGTGGAACTCGGAGCAAAAAAACATCAAAGACGGCAAAACAATCATCGACCCTCGCTTTGAAGTGCCCCTGAACGATTATTGGGGGAAAGAGGAAATGGCAGACGCCACGCCACGCTCTTCCGATGGGCAATTGCTCTTCTTGATGGAGATGGTGAACAAGATGAAATCGCCCAAAGATAATTCGCTCGGCGCGCGCATTGCTTCGGTGCACAATGGTTCGAGCCTTTTCACAGGCGATGCCGGCGGTGGAGAAAGTAATATCCGAAGATATATCATCGAAAATGACTTGCTCGACTGCCTGATTCAGTTGCCCAACAACTTGTTCTACAACACAGGCATCACCACCTATATTTGGCTGCTGAGCAACAACAAACCCACACACCGCCAAGGGAAAACCATCTTGATTGATGCTTCTCAGCGGTTTGCAAAGCTCCGTAAAAACCTCGGCAATAAGAACTGTGAACTCACTCCTGAGCATATCGCAGAGATTCAAAATGCTTATACAGCTTTTGAAAACGTGGAGCGACAAGGCGAAGAGTCTTTGACTGCCAAAGTGTTTCGCAATGCCGATTTTGGATACTACAAAGTGAGCATCGAACGCCCCAAACGACTGAAAGCACAGTTCACCGCCGAGCGGTTGGCGGATTTGCGTTTCGACAAAACTCTGAAAGAACCGATGCAATGGGCATGGGAGACTTATGGCGAACGAGTGTATGCGGAATTAAAGAGCTTGGAGAAAGAACTCATCTCGTGGTGTGAGAAGAATGATTTTGAGCTGAACACCAAAAAGCGCAAAGCGTTGTTATCGCCCAACACATGGGCAAAGCAAAAGGAAATTTTCGATGCGGCAAGCCTGCTATTAGGCAGCATCGGCACAGAAGAGTTTCTCAACTTTAATGCTTTTCAAGAGCTGGTGGAAGCGGAATTGAAAGCGCAGAAATCAAAGCTTTCAGCATCAGATAAGAATCAGATTTATGCGGCGGTGAGCTGCTATGACGAATCGGCAGACAAGGTGATTAAGAAGACACAAAAGCTGGTGGGCGACAAGCTCGCATCGCTTTTGGCGCATCTGAACTGCACCGCCTCGGAGCTTCCGCACTTTGGTTATTTCCCTTCGGGCAAGGCGAATGAATATGTCATCTATGAGTCGGAGAGCGATTTGCGCGACAGCGAGCAAGTGCCGCTCGAAGAAGATATTTATGCCTATTTCATGCGTGAGGTTCACCCCCATGTGTCGGAAGCGTGGATTGACTTAGAGAAGACGAAGATTGGCTATGAGATTTCGTTCAACAAATATTTCTATCAGCACAAGCCCTTGCGAAGCATCGAGGAAGTGAGCCAAGAAATTCTCGCCCTCGAAAAAGAAAATGATGGTCTGATTGCTGAAATCCTAAACCTTGAGCTATGATGGGAAAATTTGAAAAATATCCAGCGTATAAAGATAGTGGCGTGGATTGGATTGGGGAAATTCCTGAGGGGTGGAAGGTGAAAAGAGCTAAATACATTTTTAAAGAAATTAACGACCGAAGCTTTGACGGTTCTGAAGATTTGCTTTCTGTTTCTCAATATACAGGAGTAACAAAAAAATCAGACAAGTTAGCAGATGGAGACCTTTTAACAACCGCCTCAACACTTGAAGGATATAAAATAGTTAGAAAGGGAGATTTAATAAGTAATATTATGCTTGCTTGGAATGGAAGCCTCGGCTTTTCTCCGTTTCATGGAATCACAAGTCCTGCTTATTCTATATATAGATTAAAATCAAACTCAGTCAGAGATTATTTTCATTATCTATTACGAACAGAAATATACAAAGCTGAGTTCAAAAGAAAATCAACAGGAGTAATTGAAAGTAGATTGAGATTGTACACAGATGATTTTTTTCGCATCTGGTTGTTACTCCCCCCCCTTTCCGAGCAAACCACCATTTCCACCTTTTTAGATAAAAAGACAGGAGAAATCGACACGGTTATTCGTCAAAAAGAGCGACTGATTTCCCTACTGAAAGAGCGTAAGCAAATCTTGATTCAAGATGCTGTTACCAAAGGATTGGATAAAAACGCCAAAATGAAAGATAGTGGCGTGGATTGGATTGGGGAAATTCCTGAGGGGTGGGAGGTGAAAGCTTTAAAGCACATCGCATATTTGGAAAGTGGTCAAACAATTTCTTCAGAAAGCTTTATTGACGAGGGGTATCCCGTATATGGTGGAAATGGATTTAGAGGCTATAGCAGAAATTTCACAAACGATGGGCAATATGCACTTATTGGCAGACAAGGAGCCCTATGTGGTAACGTTAATTATGCCACTGGAAAATTTTTTGCTTCTGAACATGCCATCGTGGTTTATCACAAAAAAGATATAAATGTTTTATGGCTTGGCGAAACAATTAAAACAGCGGATTTTAATAAATTCTCGCAATCAGCTGCTCAGCCTGGAATTGCTGTTAGTGTAATTAAAAACGTATTATTCCCTTATCCTCCTCTCCCCGAACAACAACAAATAGCCACCTACATCGAAGCTCAATCCCTCAAAATCGACCGAGCGATATCGCTGCAAGAGCGGCAGATTTTGAGATTAAAGGAATACAAGTCGGTGTTGATAGATAGTGCGGTTACGGGGAAGATTAGAGTAAGCTCGTAGAGAAAAGGTGTGCCTTTTCTAAAGCAAAAGGAGAGTCATGCCTGAAAGGCATACCCATAATAGCACAGGCATTTATGCCTGTGTATAAATGATAGATGAAACTAAAGCCTGTAAGGCTGACCCATATTTGTAATTCGTAATTGATTTACGGGTCGGACTTTCAGCCCTTTTCTTTTCTCCATTCATCACACAGGCATAAATGCCTG
>JBKECD010000098.1:0-6940 GCA_047974225.1 Mangrovibacterium sp. | reverse complement strand
ACTTTCGTCGATAACACTTCCACTTCCACCAACCTTGGTTTCTTCAAGTTTAGCAATCGGAAAGACACGAAAGCGAGATTTTGCTGACTATGAGCAATGAGAAACATGCCATAAAGCTGATTGAGCTCGGCATCTGTCGAGGGAAATAAATCTTGGAGGAATTGGCTTTTGCTGAGGTCGGCATAGTCGGTGGCGGAAAGCAGCAGGCGGTCGGCTGCGCCATACTGCTGCAAAGCATCGGGGTGGAGCGCAATGGCTTTGAGGGAGAGCAAAATGGTCATCAAGGAAAAATCGTCGATATGCTCATTGAAAACAGACTCCGTGCGGAGGGGATGCCGAAAATCAGGACTGCCCAGCTCTCGCGCCTTTTGCCCTCGCATGGCAGGCACATACATCCCGTCATAGTCCACCAAAACCAGCGAACCATCTTCTTTCACCAAGATATTGTCGGGCTTCAAGTCGCCATGCGCAAAGTCCTGCGCCAGCAACCATGCCGCCATCTTCGCAAACTGATAGACCAACAGATGCAGCACATTGGGGTCTGTCAAATTATTGAGCACATAGCGGTCGAGTGTTACCCCCTCCACCCAATCCATCAGCAAGACCGGAAACTCCTCATCGGTGGAGTCTTTCGTGTCCACAAAGATTTCTTTCGAGAGATATTTGGTGGTCAGCAAATAGGGCGAGGACACATATTCCAAAGCCTCCGCAATCAAAGGATAGCTTTCCTCACGCCCTGCTTGTTCTTTCAGAAAGCACTTCACCGCAAAGTTTTTCCCCGAGGGGTCTTGCATTTTAAACACCGCAGCAAAGTTTCCGCTGCTCATCACCAAATTGCCCGAAGCATCACGCACCGGACGCAGGTCTTTGAGTTCCTCAAAGCAATCTTCCGCCATCAGAATGGCTTCACGATATTCAGTTAGTAGTGGATAGTTCATGTTGTTTTATTTTCGTTGTGCAATGATACGAAAAAAACTGAGAACTTAGGAGCTCCAGCTCCTAAGAAATTATAGGGAGCTGGAGCTTCCTATCTCCCAGTCTGTAAAACCGCTTTATTCTTGTTGCATATGCCGAGGGTGTCCAAAAAGGGAATTTACAACTTTTGAACCTTTGCATTTGGGTGCCCACAAAGGGTGCCCCTACGAATAGCAAAAAAGAATCGTTTCTGACTTTTCAGACACCCTCCTACTTCCCCTTTGCGCTCTCTTTTGTTTGTTTAACTTCCATTCTGACTTAGCGTCTTCGTGTCTTTGCGTTTATTTTGTTTTGTGAGTATGAATAATCCTAGTTAGCTCAAAGTAAGACTTTTTCGGAATTAAATCCCGAAAAGTCTAGACTTTCTTGGATTTGATTCCGAAAAAGTCTGAACTTTTCGGGAGTGAATGGTTCACATTGTTTTATTTTAGCCGCAACACGCCACTAATACTCATCGCCAAACGACACGCCCATGTTTCGCCCTTGCTGAATGAGCGTGTGATCGGGCGACACAAGGCTGAGCTTGTCGCTCACTTCTTCGAGCGGAATAGTGGTGAGGTCGTGATTTTTCACAGCCACCATGACGCCAAACTTTCCTTCAGCGATACACTCGGCCGCATGCGCACCATAGCGAGTGGCAAGGATTCTATCCATCGGTGTGGGGCTACCGCCACGTTGCACATAGCCGAGCACGGTTTCACGAGTTTCGATATCGGTGTAGGTGTGGATGGCTTCTGCCAAATGACGAGCTGCCGACATACCTTCGGGCTTCTCAATGCCTTCGGCAATCACCACAATCGAATAGGGTTTGTTGCTTTCATATCGTTCTTCGATTTTCTTACACACCGAGCGAATGTTATAGCCGATTTCAGGCAATAGAATAATATCGCCACCACCAGCCATGCCCGCATAGAGGGCAATCCAACCCGCATTATGTCCCATCACCTCGATAATCATCACCCGCTGATGCGAGTTGGCTGTGGTGTGCAATCGGTCGATTGCCTCGGTGGCAATGCTTACGGCAGAGTCAAAGCCGAAGGTAATATCGGTGCCCCACACATCATTGTCGATTGTTTTGGGGATGCCCACCACGTTCAATCCGAGTTGCGAAAGCTTATAGGCTGTTTTCATTGTGCCATTACCACCGATGCAGACCAATGCATCAAGCCCCAACTCTTCATAGTTTTGCTTGATGATATCGGGCTTCGGATTGTGTTCTTCACCCTTTGGAGCTTTGAAAGGTTTCTCGCGCGAAGTGCCGAGCACGGTGCCACCAGCAGTGAGCAGACCCGACATGTGGGTGTTGTCAAACTTCACATAGTCTTTTTCAAGCAGACCAGTGTATCCAGCACGAAATCCATAGACTTCCATGCCATGCTGCACGATGGCAGTCTTTGCCACACCACGAATAGCGGCGTTCAATCCGGGGCAATCGCCACCGGCTGTGAGTATTCCAATTTTCATGTTTTTATATTTAGCCCAGCCCCTCCTAAGCTCCCCGAGGGGAGGAATAAAGGCACAGGGTTTATTTATCATCTTTGCAGTTCTGACTCCTCCCCCTCGGGGGAGGTTGGGAGGGGGCTTAGTTAGGGTTTCAACATCCCCACCAGCTTCCGCAGAATCGCCATAAAAGCGTCAATTTCTTCTTTGGCGTTATACATTCCAAAGGAGATGCGCACGGTGCTCTGCACATCGAAATGCTGCATCACGGTGTCGGCACACAACCTGCCAGCACGCACTGCCACGCCCATTTTGTCGAGCATTGTGCTGAGGTCGAAGGAGTGAATGCCCTCGATGTTGAAGGTAATCACACTCGATTTGTGGGCTGCCTCGCCATAAATCTGCATGCCTTCGATTTGCTTTAATTGCGTAGAGGCATGCTGCAAAAGCTCATGTTCGTGGGCTGCAATATCGTCTATATTATATTGTGTGAAATATTTTAGCGCTTCGCCAAAGGCGATGACCCCGATGATATTTGGCGTGCCTGCTTCAAACTTATAGGGCAGGTCGTTGTAGGTCGTTTTAGCGAAGCTCACTTCTGAAATCATCTCGCCCCCGCCCTGATAGGGGGGCATGGCTTCGAGCAATTCTTTTTTACCATAGAGCACCCCCACGCCATTGGGAGCATACAGTTTGTGAGCCGAAAAGGCGAGAAAGTCAGCATCAATATCCTGCACATCTATGGCAATATGCGAAGCCGCTTGCGCTGCATCAACCATTATCTTTGCGCCCACCGCATGCGCTCGTGCTGCAATTTCTTTCACCGGATTGATTGTGCCGAGCGTGTTTGCCACCCAAGCCACACACACCATCTTTGTTTTTTCTGAAAGCAATTCATCGAGCAACTCCAGTTTCAATTCGCCATTATCAGCAAAGGGTAATACCTTAATAATAGCTCCTTTTCGCTGCGCCATCATCTGCCAAGGGACGATATTGGCGTGATGTTCCATTTCTGAAATCAGGATTTCGTCGCCCGGCTGAATGAAGGCTTCGCCAAAGGCGAATGCCACAAGGTTGATGCTCTCGGTGGTGCCTTTGGTGAAGATAATTTCTTGAGTGCTTGCCGCTCCGATGAAGTCTTTCACGAGCATGCGTGTGTTTTCAAACTCTTCGGTCGCCTTATCAGCCATGAAGTGAGCCCCTCGATGGATATTGCCGTAATATTCGAGGTGCAATTGTTCTTCTTTTTTCAAGACCGCCAACGGTTTTTGCGCCGAAGCAGCGGTGTCGAAATAAATTAATGGTCGATTATACACTTCTTGGTTGAGAAGGGGAAAATCTTGGCGTATGTGCTGTATGTTTATAGTCATCTTTTTTCTTTGTGCGTACAAATCTAAGGATTATATTGTAGCTTTCACACACGGCGAAAGCTAAATTATTGTCATTTTTCAAAGAGGTGTTATCTTTTCAAAAAAACAGCCCCCACCATATGAAATAGTGGGGGCTGAAATGCACCTGAAGTGGCACTAGTTATATTTTATATCCTCGCCCTTGATAGCAGTCCATTTCTTTTCACCTGATTTACGCATGGAAACCGAACCGTTGTTTCGGTGTTGCGCACTCCATCCACCGATGAAGTTGGTGATTTCTTCGATTTTAATAGGGTGCCATCCTTGTTTTAATGCCAAAGATTTTCCGTATTTGGAGTTGATTTGAGCTTTTCCGTCGTTGTCCACCACTAAATCACCACTCACCCACACACGGGTGTTATTGGTGGTGAAGTCATAGATTCCCGTTTCAGGAATATATAAATATCCATCGGCAATAGCTACATAGAACTCAGGATGAGCGTATTTATTTTTTCGCAATTTCACCAATGACTCAATGGTGGTGATCGTGCTGTCTTTCCAATTCGTGATTTTTTCCATGTCTTTCACATAGAAACAGCGAGTGGGTGAAAAACGCAGTTTCAGTCCCTGATGAGTAGGATTCACATCTTTAGCCTCAACAAAAGTTTGTTTTTCTACTTCCACCGTGCGCACGGCGCTCATTTTATTGGAGGGCATCACCGTTCTGATGTTGATGCTTGCCGATTCTGAGAAGTGCAAGGGTTTCACATATTCTGTAGATTTAAGTGTTGGTTCTGAACCATCGAGGGTGTAAACCATTTTCATCGGACGAGAAGTGATGAACTCCACCGACACGGTATCAATGAAAGCCACATGGTTTTTAGTAATCGGCTGCTCGGGCATTGGAATATGGTAGTTGATTTGATGCCCATCCATGCGCACAGCAGCATTATTCAAGCGACGAGAGAAATCATCGAAATCCTTATTTTCCAAAGAACTCCAGCCCACTTCAGCTACTGCCAAAATACGTGGATAAACTCGATATTCCACAATATCCTCGGTGTACATACACTCGCTCCACGCATTGCCCTGCACCCCCCAGATGCAGTGTTCTTTTCCCATAGTAATCAAAGTGTCAGGCACAGGGTCATAGGCATAAGTCTTCCAAATCGGAGCAAAAGCGCCCCATGCAAAAGGCTCAACTTGCGAGTCGCCTTGATAGTGGTCGAGATACATCGCTCCGCTCGTGGGAGTCATAATCACCCGATGGTCCATCAATGCCGAAGCAATTCCTCCCGCTTCACCACGCCACGACATCACAATGGCATCAGGAGCGACTCCACCCTCTAAGATTTCATCCCAACCGATCATTTTCTTACCATATTTCTGCAATATTTTCTCGCATCGAGTAATCGCATAGCTTTGCAAACGATGCTCGGCAGGGTGCTTAGCATTGGCAAACAATCGTTCTTCTTTAATTCTTTTTTGACAGTGAGGGCAGGTTTTCCACACTTCTTTGGGGCATTCATCGCCTCCGATATGGAAATATTCGCTAGGGAAAAGCGGTGCGAGTTCCTCGAAAATACCATCGAGCATTTCAAACATCACTTCTTTGCCGGGGCAAAGCACCACAGGGAAACCACCCCAACGGCTCATCACATCGAAATCCTCGCCAGTGCACGACAATTCAGGATAGGCAGCTATGGCAGCCAAGCTATGCCCGGGCACATCAATTTCGGGAATGACCGTAATGAAGCGTTCTTGAGCATACGCCACAATTTCACGGATATCATCTTGGGTGAAAAAGCCGCTATATTCTTCGCCATATTCATCAATACGGCGACTGCCTATTTCGGTCAATTTAGGATATTTCTTAATTTCTACACGCCATCCTTGATAGTCGGAAAGGTGCAATTGCAGGTAGTTAATTTTCACCGTTGCGAGCATGTCAAGATGTTTTTTCACGCCTGCCACCGAGGTGAAATGACGAGTAACATCGAGCATCAGTCCGCGATATTCAAAGCGAGGACTGTCGGTGATTTCCACAGCGGGGGCAGTCCATTTTCCAGCCACCAATGTTTTGCTTTCGATTTCGGCAGGCAATAATTGCATGAATGAAGCCATGCCATGAAACACTCCTTGGAGAGTTGATGCCGAAACTTCCACTTTTTCAGGAGAAACCACCAAGCGATAGGCTTCTTTATTCGCAATTGACGAATCAATCTTTAGTGTGATGTTCTTTTTGCCGTCTTGCGTTCCGACAGTCATGGGAAATCCGGTTGAAGAACGCATCTTTTCTGCATAGAAATCTGCCACTTGAGCGAGCGAGTCTTGCGAAATGACAAGCTGCGTTTGCTTATCAAGCTCAAACAGCCCCTCTTTTTCCACTAATTTTTCAGGCACCGGAATAAGGTTGATTCCTTGATTGTAGGGTTTTTCCGACAGGTTCTCCTTGCCAGCGCAAGAAGCCAACACAAGAGCTAGTAAAGCTAAAATTTTTACTTTCATTATTTATATCGTTTTATTGATTTGATTTCTGAAGGGTAAAGATAATTGTTTGTGTGATATTCGCCAAGCAAATTATTAAATTCACTTCCGAGATTTTGGATTTACTGATGCACATTGGCATTTTCCCAAAGAGCATTTAGAGTTTGAAATAGGCTTTGGGAATTTTACAAAAGAGCATTTGAAGTTGAAAATAGGCTTTGGGAATTTCACAATGGGGGTAATTTTCAAAAAATAGACCAAAATACATTCAACATGAAGCCCCACAATCTCAGGTAAATCGCCTTTAAACTGCACTTTTTCAGCAAGAAAAATTCAAAGTTCTGATTTTGACCGATAAAAACTTTTAATTTAGAATAGTTCCTCATAGCGAATTGTCGAAAGATAGTCTCCTGGATTATTTTTCTTAAAGAAAAAGAGACTTGCAAAAAGCTTCTCCCATTTTCAAAACGACTGGGATTGGCACTGAAAAAGGCTCTCCTATTTTCAAAACAACTCAGAGTGGCACTACAAAAGGCTCTCCCATTTTCAAAACAACTCAGAGTGGCACTACAAAAGGCTCTCCCATTTTCAAAACAACTCAGAGTGGCACTACAAAAGGCTCTCCCATTTTCAAAACAACTCAGAGTGGCACTACAAAAGGCTCTCCCATTTTCAAAACAACTCAGAGT
>JBKECD010000112.1:0-1577 GCA_047974225.1 Mangrovibacterium sp. | reverse complement strand
TGGATTGCCGACTATGTGTTGATGGGCTATGGCACAGGAGCGATCATGGCGGTGCCAGCGCATGACACCCGAGATTTTGAGTTTGCGGTGAAGTTTGACATTCCTGTGATTTGCATTCTCGACCCTGCAAGTGCTGATGCCGAAACTCGTGAAGCGGTGCTAGCTGGCAAAGCGTGCTGGACGGAAGATGGGGCTTACATCAATTCTGAAAACCCAAATGGCGGACTAAATATCAATGGCAAGTCGAAAGCGGAAGGCATCGCCACCGTAACGGCTTGGCTGGAAGAAAACAACTTGGGCAATGCCACTACTAATTTCAAGCTGCGTGATTGGTTGTTCAGTCGCCAACGCTATTGGGGCGAGCCTTTCCCGGTGATTCACTGGGAGGATGGCGAAATTGAATTGGTGAGCGAAGATAGCTTGCCGGTTACTTTGCCAAATCTCGAAAAATATGAACCGGGCGATGGGGGCGAATCGCCTTTGGCGAATGCCGAAGAGTGGCTCGACGTGGTGGATGCCAACGGACGCAAAGGTCGCCGTGAAACCAACACCATGCCGCAATGGGCTGGCTCGTGCTGGTATTACTTGCGTTATATCGACCCCAACAATGATGAGCAAATCTTCGACCCGAAGCTGGAAAACTATTGGATGCCGGTGGATTTATATGTGGGCGGTGCTGAACATGCGGTGCTTCACTTGCTTTATTCTCGCTTCTGGCACAAAGTGTTGTTCGACTTGGGCGTGGTGAGCACCGATGAGCCTTATCAAAAGCTCTATAATCAAGGGATGATTCTCGCTTTCGCCTATGAAACTATGACCGGCGCAAAGGTAACTTCCGACCTCGTGGAGGAGAAAGACGGCAAGTTTTTCCACACACAGACAGGCGAGGAATTGCGTCAGATTGTGGCGAAAATGTCGAAATCACTCAAGAATGTCATCAACCCCGATGATGTGGTGGAACGCTATGGCGCAGATTCGCTTCGCCTCTATGAGATGTTCATGGGTCCGCTGAGCGAAACGAAGCCTTGGGCTGAAAATGGGGTAAAAGGTGTGTTTGGATTCCTCGGACGTGTGTGGCGTTTCTTCGGTCAGCCTGAAAACATTGTGGACGGCACAGAAGATGTGGAACTGAACAAACTGCTTCAACAGACGATTATTAAGGTAGGCTCTGACATTGAGAACCTGCGTTTCAATACCGGCATTTCCGCCATGATGGTGTTCAACAATGCCGCCATGAAAGTGGGCAAGGTAACCAAAGCTACGGCAGAAACCTTCGCCAAGATTCTCGCACCTTATGCGCCACACATGGCGGAGGAATTGTGGGAGATGTATGGCAACAGCGAAAGTCTAGCCTATGCGCCATGGCCAGTGGCTGATGAAAGTCTGCTCGTGGAAGATTCTTTTGAATATCCGGTGTCTTTCAACGGCAAAGTGCGCTTCAAAATGGCATTCGCCATTGATGCCGACAAATCGGCAATCGAGCAAGCAGTCCTCGCCAGCGAGGAAGCCCAACGCTGGATGGACGGCAAAGCCGCCAAGAAAATCATCGTGGTGCCGAAGAAGATTATTAATGTGGT
>JBKECD010000136.1:0-9652 GCA_047974225.1 Mangrovibacterium sp. | reverse complement strand
CTGAATTGGCAGCCACCCTAGAACTCATTCTTAGTCTAATTAAAAAATCCGACCTGTTGCAACACGATAAAAACATCGCCACGCTGTTTAACAAGCTTTCAGATTTGCATCAAGCCCTGCAAAATTCGCTCGTGCCCACGATGGAGAAATCGCAACTCACCCAAAAAGACTTAGCGCGGAAGAAAACTTATGCTAACCTTTTTGGATTTCTGAAAGGGCTAATGCTGGTGCCTGAAGCGAGCGAGGATGTTCAGCCGATTTATGAACTCATGTGCCGTTTTGGAAACAGTGCCGTTACTCGCTCCAATCAGCGAGAAGCCAGCGCACTCATCAATTCATTCCTCTGGAAATTACGCAGTGAAAACTATGCGACGCACCTTAATTGCCTGGAGTCCACAGAGCTTATCCTCCCAATAGTGGAGCAGCTTGAGCAAGCTCAGCGTGATTTTGAAGCGGAGCAGTTGGTGCAAATCAGGCGAGTGGCAACACGTCGGAAAAGACGCACCGCAACAGACATTCGAGAAGAGATTTTGCGACTAATCAACAATGATTTCGCCAACTATCTTTCCGTGTCGGCACTGCTCAAAGAGGCTCAATATGGCGACCTTCTTCGCATGATAGAACTAACGATTTCGAGAAACAACACCGCTGTTCATCGGGGACTTCGCATGAAAGCGAGAAAATCTCAAGTGCCCGAGTCCTCAAGTGAGCAAGTTGCCGAGTCCTCAAGCAATCAAGTGGTTGAGTGCTCCCGACTTAGTCTGAAAACGAAAGCTGCGCCCCGCTATTATGTCGGCGAAAGTGCGTGGTCGAGCCACCGCCGAATGTCGCCCAACACCAAATTGCGCCACCGCTGGAAACCAAGCTATCAGGAAAAACTGCGACAGCGGTGATTGTATGCGTAATCCTTCTTCGTGCCTTTGCGTTTATTTTGTTTCTGCAAAAAACCCAAAAGGTTAAAGGCGATTTGCCTGTGAATTTTGAGGTAAACTGTTTAGAATTACTCCGTCACTTCGGAATGATAGACTTAATTAAAAGGGGAAACATTGTTGTATGACACGGAGGTGAAGTGCAATTTGAGCACTCAGATGCGGTATAAATAATGATTACACATTGCTGATTTTTTCTTGAAAAAGCATTTTAGCTAGTAAACTAGTAAAATTACTATCAAAAAATCGACGATTAATCAAAAGAAATAGTTAGATTTGTCCACTAGTTTGCAATTGCTAAAATGATATATCATGAAACTTCATCACTTCATTCTGTTTGTTTTATTAGGATTCAGTTGGAATTTACATGCTCAAGATGGGCTGATTTTTAATCACTTTGGGCGTGAAAATGGTTTCCCACTAGATAAGGCTGATTGCATAGTGCAAGATGCTAAAGGCTTCATTTGGGTGGGGACTAAAAATGGACTGTGTCGATATGATGGCTATACTTGTAAAAATTTCCTGCCCCAACATCGAGATAGTACAACAATATCTAATCGAGAAATTCGCTGCTTAATAGTGGATGCACAGGGAGATATTTGGGCGGGCACTGCCAATGGCTTGAATTATATTAATGCCAAGACAAATCAAATAAGAGTGTATGACTTTTCGAGTAAGATTACCTCGGTATTGGAAGATGCTAACTACAATATTTGGGTGGGAACGCAAGATGCAGGCTTGCATAAACTCGACCGCAAAACAGGAAAAACTACGACTTGCCTTGTTGAGGAGACTGTAAATGCAATTCACGAAGACCGCTTTGAAAATCTGTGGGCGGGAACTAATGATGGGCTTTATTTAATCGACAGAGATGGAGACGACCACAAGAAATATTCGCATAAGACCTATGGTAATTCACTGTCTAATTCCACAATTATGCAAATCGCAAGCTCAAGCAATGGCTATCTTTGGATTGCCACTTGGGGAGGTGGATTAAATCGGGCAGAGCTAGACCGCAATGGCATGTTGCGCAATTTTACAGTCTATAATCAAACGAGAGACAACGGCAGTATATGCAGCAATATTCTTTATCGTTTGGCAATTGATAAATCGAATAATCTTTGGATAGGAAGTTGGGATAGCGGACTGTCGTTATTGCCGACTAATCAGCAATCATTGGCGGTGAAAGATGCTGTTTTTCAAAACTACAATAGCAGAACGTCGAGTGGCAAGACGGTGTCGGGAGATAATATAAGCGCCCTTTATGTTGATAGGGAAAATAATATTTGGGTTGGAGCAGATAAAGTCGATCGGGTGCAAATAGTCAGCAATACTATCGACCGATATGAGCTCCCTGATTTGAAAGATGGCAAAGCGTCGCAGGTGGCAAGCTTTGCACAACATAAAAATAAGCTTTGGGTGGGTGCAAATCAATATGTGTTTGAATATGATTTGGTCAATGGGAAATATGTTTTTTCTAAGGAGCATTATCCGACAAAGCGCATTCCTCCTCTTGGCGCTCAGCAGTACTATGATATCAATGCGATGTATGCAAGTGAAGAAGGATTGTGGATCGGAACGGACGGAGCAGGGCTGTTTTTCTATCCCTATCGCAATGGGGAGCTTTATCTTTGGGGAGCAAGATTGTATAACAAGGAGACTAATGAGCGTATTCCCGGAGTCCGAATTAGTGCAATTAAGCCATCTCGTGTGGAGGAAAATGTGATTTGGGTAGGCACTGAAGATGGAGGATTGTTTAAGGCAAACACAAATAGCCGTGGAATTGTTGATGTGAAAAAATACAAGCTCGAACATGCCGTGAGAGCATTATTGGAAGATAAGAAAGGAGATATGTGGATTGGCACAAGTGAGGGACTGAATGTGTTGGCTAGGGGAGTTGAAGAAATGCAGAGTTATTATTGGAGTACTGATACTTTATCGCTAAATGATAATGTCATCAATTCAATACTTGAAGACTCAAGCCACCATGTCTGGATTAGTACAAAT
Organism: Mangrovibacterium sp.; assembly: GCA_047974225.1. Lineage (GTDB taxonomy): Bacteria > Bacteroidota > Bacteroidia > Bacteroidales > Prolixibacteraceae > JBKEDC01. The sequence continues at coordinate 6,716 of JBKECD010000136.1, read as the reverse complement.
TCGGGATTAAATAAGAGCGTGCAGCGTGGTGGGAAAATACTTTTTGAGCGATTTCCAAAGACAGCTTGCATCGGCAATGAAACTTTATTTGGCATATTAGAGGATGCGCAAAAGAATTTATGGATACAGATGTATAATGGAGTCTTGAAGTTTAACCCTGAAAGTGGATTGTTAATCGACAGATTTGGAGGTGCTGACTTCGAGAATGCGCATCTGAAACAGAACTCTTGCTTGAAAGTGAATGAGCATTTATTTGCAGTGGGTAATGTCGGAAGCTTTGTGTGTTATAATCCCGATGAGATGGTAGCAAACAAGGATAGCTTTAAGCTTGCAATTACGGATATTCAAATCTTTGATAAAACAATTTTTGATAAGCATGAGAACCATGATGCCGAAAAATTGCAACTGTCGTGTAATGATGATAAAATCAGTTTCCATTTTTCTAATATGAGTTTTCAAGCGCCTTCGGAGGTGAGTTATTACTATAAGCTTGATGGATTTGATCGGAAGTGGAATAAATTAACGGGGGCGAATGTGGCAACCTATACGAACCTTGCTGCGGGTGATTATGCATTTCACGTGAGTTCGCTAGATTCTATTCAAAATGAAAATACCTGCACGGTATTTTTTCAGGTAACTCCTCCTTGGTGGCAAAGATTTCCTGCAATTCTTTTGCATCTGGTGATTATTGCTGCAATTTGTTGGTTGATAGTTTCTGTGTTGCGACGAAAATCAAATAAAGCTCAAGATTTGCCTTTAGCGGCAGTCGATTCAAATCAAGAGAAAGAAGAGAAGGGGGATGTCAAGCCGATAGTGCCGATAGTGTCGGAGGAAAAGGTGGAGAGTCAAAAAAATGCAAGTGAACAGGTAGAAAAACAGGCAGTGGCGCCAGTTGCAGAAAAGAAAAAGCCTCGTCGGAAAAAGAAAATAGATAAAGATATTCATATTCCGACCGATGAAGAGGTGTTCTTAAAACATGCTGTGGAAGCTATTCATCGCAATCTGAACAATGAGAAGTTTGATGTGGAAGCTTTTAGTGTGGAAATGAACCTGAGTCAAAATCAGCTCTATCGAAAATTAAAGGCAATTACGGGAGAGACTGCAAAGGAATTTATCCGCAATCAGCGTCTTCAAGTGGCTGCGGACATGCTAGGGCAAGGGAAGACAGCATCTGATGTTATTAAATTGACTGGCTTTGCCAGCCTGTCATATTTTTCACGATGTTTCAAGGATGCCTATGGCTGCGCCCCAACCGAGTATGTTAAGGAGAGTTGAGAATCCTCAAAGTTCGCAATAGCTTCCGTCATCGACTAAGTTTTTACAGGGATAACGCCATGTGCCGTTTTCTATTAGCTCGTCAGACACATTAGCTCCCCATGTGCCAGCAGGATAACCGTAGATGGGTAGGCTTTCATTTTCTTGCCATTCGTCGAGGATTGGTTGCACAAATTCCCACGCTTTAATCGTGGTGTCGCCACGAGCATAAAGCGTGGCGTCGCCTTGCATGCAGTCGAGCAGCAGGCGTTCGTAGGCTGAGGGGAGGCGTTGCTCGGTCAGGTCATTATAGCGGAAGTTCATGTTGGTGCGCTGCATGTGAAAGCCTGAACCGGGCACTTTCATTCCTATTTTTAGCAATATTCCTTCGTCGGGCTGAATGCGAATGATTAATTGGTTGTTGTTGAGTTCATCGCCGACACTCCCAAACAAGCGGTGAGGAGTCTGCTTGAAGTGAATGACCACTTCGGTTACCTGAGTAGGCATCTGCTTGCCCGTGCGGATATAGAATGGCACGCCGCTCCATCGCCAATTGTCGATGAAGAATTTCATCGCAAAGAATGTTTCGGTGCGGCTGTCGGGCGACACGCCCTGCTCTTCACGATAGGATTTTATATTTTTCCCTTTGATGTTTGATTGGGTGTATTGTCCTCGAATTACTTGCTTTGCTATTGATTCTTTAGTGAGTGGACGGAACGATTGAAAAACTTTGAGCACTTCATTTCTGATGGCTTCAGCCTCGATTACCACTGGGGGCTCCATCGCCACCATGCCGACGAGTTGGAGAAGGTGGTTTTGCACCATGTCGCGCATAGCACCCGACTGCTCATAATATCCACCTCGTTTTTCTACGCCGAGACTTTCGGCAGAGGTAATCTCGATTCTTTCGATGAAATTATGATTCCATATTGGCTCGAAGATGCCATTGCCAAAACGAGTAACGAGCATGTTTTGCACGGTCTCTTTGCCGAGATAGTGGTCGATTCGGTATAGCTGTTCTTCGTCGAAAAAATGCAACAACTGTTTGTTGAGCGCAAGGGCTGATTTTAAATCGGTGCCGAAAGGTTTTTCGATAATCAAGCGGCGAAAACCGTCGGTTTGTTCGTTTAGTCCGACGAAGTCGAGTGCTTCGGGAATTATCTCGTAGAGCTTGGGTGGGGTGGAGAGATAAAAGATGTAGTTTTCAGCGATCTCAAGTTCTTTGGATAGCATAGCCAGCCGGTCGCGCAGGATTGGATAGTCATACTTGTCTTCTGTCTGAATTTGCTGATAATAGAGCAGGTTGAGAAAGCGCTCATCGGGATTTTGGAGAAATTCAGCGGCAAATGAGCGAAAATGCTCATCATCTTTATAGACAGTTCTGCTTGCGCCAAGAATGGCGAACTTCTCGGGGAGTAGATTATGTTTAAATAGCTCGTAAAGCGCTGGTATTAATTTCCTTTTGGTCAGATCTCCCGATGCGCCAAAGATTACTAATATTTGAGATGTGGTCATGATGCTTAGGTTTACGCTTTTCAGTGATTTAATATCAATCTTAAACACATTGAAATGACGAATGTTTGGTGCTGATTGAAATTTATTAGCCCCTTAAGCATTTTTTGGGTGTTCCACCACGCATAGAATGATTTGTTGCCCAAAGTCCATGCGGTGCAATTCAAAGTGCGAGTCGGGATAGCCCACCACATTAACCAATGCTTTTCCTTCAGCTTCGGAGATATGAATATCCCGATAGAGATTAAACTCTTCCATAGGTTTCCCGATTAGTTTATATATTGCCTCCTTGATGCACCAAAAAAGCGCATAGCCATCGGGCACTTGTTGTGCTGCTTGATGTTCTTCGGGAATCAGCAAATACTTATCGACAATGCCTAAGAAATTCCGATCTTTGCTTTCGATGTCGAGCCCGATGTTCTTATCGGGGTGCAGAAAAATTCCCACGGAATTTTTCGAGTGGCTGATAGATATAAACTTGTAGTTGAGATGATTGACAAAGGGCTTGCCCTCTTCGTTGTAGTATATCTTCGATGAGTCGAGCCCCACTTCATGGAGCAGGCGCTGGCGAGCTATCCATTCTTTTTTTCGTCGATTGCTTTTGAGCTGCATGAACGTAGGATAGTAGCGATATTTGAGCGCCCACTTTTTAAATTCGGCATCCTCGGTGAGCGACCAAGTCATCATGATTCCTCCACCAATCTCTATGTGATGTTCTAAAGGCATAGGCAATAGTTTTTAATCAGTCCATTGGAAGGTTTCAATCAGATGAATGACATCCGACTCGTAGAAGTCAATCACTGGCTGAATGCTGTCAATATTAGGTATTTCGCGGATGTAAAACGCTCCGCGAATAAAATTATGCGTGCTGTCGGTGAGGAAGAATTGCATCGGCGAAGCTGCATTTCCCTTGATGCGATAGGCAATTCCGAAAACTTGTTTTTCGGGATTTAGGAAAAGCTGTTCGTCAATCGCATCGGCTTTGATGCTGTGGTCATAGGCTAGTCTTCTTGCCTCTTCGATGTGGGCATCGAGGTCTTTGTGCAAGTATTCATGCGAAAGATGGATGTCGGCTTTGTTTTCCGAAGAGCTAAGATTGACCCATGTTTGCCCCTCGGGTGCAGTGAGTTGGGTGATTTGCAGATAGGAGGCTTGCTCAAAAGAGAAGGGCAGCTTTTCAGTTGTCGGCTGATAGGACTTCTCAGGAAAGCTAATTCTGAAAAAAGCCCTCTGCTTGGGTATTGCAGTTTCACGGCAAGCCGTGAGAGCAACTAAAATAAGCCATATATATTGCAATCTCCGCATGTTATTTAATCTCCACTTTAATTTTTTTGATGCGTCGATTGTCCACCATGTCCACGGTGAAACTTATGTTTTCGAAATCGACTTTCGCATTTTGTTTGGGTATTTCACCTTTGATTTCTAGGATTAGTCCGGCAAGCGTATCGGCGACGCCTTTCATTTTCGAGAAAAGTGAAGGGTCGGTATGCGTAACCTTGCAGAAATCATCTATAAGTGTTTTCCCGTCAAACAGATATTTATTTTCGCTGATGCGTGTAAAAAAGCTTTGATCTTCATCAAATTCATCCGAGATGTCGCCCACGATTTCTTCCAAGATGTCCTCTAGAGTAACGATTCCCGAGTTGCCGCCATATTCATCCACCACGACAGCAAGGTGCACCTTGTTTTTTTGGAAATCTTCGAGCAGGTCGTCAATCTTTTTTGATTCGGGCACGAAGAATGGGGGGCGAATAATCTCCTGCCACTTAAAATCATCTACTTTATTAATATAAGGAAGCAAATCTTTGATGTAGAGCACGCCCTTCACATTGTCTTGATTGTCTTCAAACACAGGGATGCGAGAATAGCCCGAGTTGTTGATGACATTGACTAAGTGGTCGAGCGAATCGGCAATGTCAATTGCCTGCACATCCACACGAGGAGTCATAATTTCTTCAGCCGTTTTGCTTCCGAAATTGACAATCCCCTCCAAGATTTCTTTGTCCTCGTTGAGCTCCAGGTCGTCGGTCAGTTCGAGGGCGTGCGAAAGTTCATCAACAGAGATGTTGGTGGATTGTTTTTTCTGCATGCGTTTATTGACTAAGGACGTGGAGCGAATTAATACTTTATTTATAGGCGAAAAAAGTTTGCCGAGTAGGAATAGAGGAACGGACATCATTTTTGCTACTGTCATGGCATTTTTTGCGGCATAGACTTTGGGAATGACTTCGCCAAAAAGCAATAAAAAGAAGGTAACTATGACCACCTGCACGATGAAGCCCAAGATTGGAGCTTGCGAAAAATCGACCAAGCTATTCATGGCGAAAGTCGATAGCATGACAATGCCGACATTGACAAAGTTGTTGGTTACCAAGATAGTTGCTAGCAAATAATCGGGCTGCGCCAGATTTTCGAGCACCATGCCACTTTGTTTGTCCTCTTCGCCTGAGAGTTGTTGTCGGTCGTTGGGGCTCAGCGAAAAATAGGCGACTTCCGACCCCGAGATTAGGGCTGAAAGAATCAGCAAAATGATAATGACTAGCAAGCTGATGCTTGTGCCAAAGGTGAGGGCGAAAAACTCAACATCACCCCAAAATAACAGTATAGATAAAGGCTCTATTTCCAAAATAATAAATGTTTAGATTAAAAAGGCAAATTGTCGTTAGCATCAAGGCTCAAATCGGGTGTCGGATTAGCCAAGGGGGCGGGAGGTTCTGGGGCTGAAGCAGGGCGGGCATCGAGCAATTCCAGATGGTCGGCAAATATTTCTGTGGCATATCGCTTGTTGCCCTCTTTGTCGGTCCAATCGCGCGAGCGCAATTTACCCTCGATATAAAGCTTCGAGCCTTTTTTGACGTATTGATCGACCACCTTTGCAATGCCACGCCAAGCCACGATGCGGTGCCATTCGGTGTTTTCAGCTTTCACACCATCGCGAGTGGTATATCGCTCGGTGGTTGCCAAACTGAAGTTTGCCACGGGAGTATCTTTTTCTACATAACGCACTTCGGGGTCTTGTCCGACATTGCCCAGAAGAATTACTTTATTTACAGCCATCTTATATTTTTAGAGTGACGCTAGTTGCCTTTGAATTTCCTTTTCCATTGGTTTCGGAACAGCAAAGTTAGCAATATCGAGCAAATCAATTGTTAAGAACTTGTCAATTGTGTGATTTAAAGTTGGAAATCGGAGATAAACAAAGCGATAATGGATGTGTTGATGGCTCAACACTTGCTTTTGCCATGCTCCAATCTTTTGCAATTCGCCTTTAGATTTGGCAATCCAGTCGAGCGAAGAGAGTTGAGCAGCCAACTGCTGGTCGGTGAATTTCTCAGGCGATTCGAGCAGTGGAAATTCATACAATCCTTGCCAAATATCTTTCTCCGTGCGCTGATGCAAATAAATATATTGAGCCTTTTCATCTTGGCAGACCAAATAATTAAAGTAGCGCAAGGAGATTTTGACTTTTGCTTTTTTGATCGGATAGCTCAAGGCTTTGGGTGAAAGGTGCACGGCGCAGCATGTCGCCAGAGGACATTCGCCACACTTGGGCGCTTTTGGCGTGCACACTAATGCTCCCAAATCCATGATAGCTTGATTGTGTGTGGCGGGCTGCTTCTTGTCGAGCTCGGCTTGAGCCAATGCCGAGAAAAGTTTCTTTCCTCGGCTCGTGTCAATCGGTTGGCTGATGGCATAAAGTCGAGCAAGCACACGCAGCACATTGCCATCCACCACGGCATGGGGCATTCCATAAGCAAAGCTCAGAATGGCTGCTGCGGTATAGTCGCCCACGCCTTTCAGTGCTCGAATCTTCTTCCAGTCGGCAGGGAAAACGCCCCCATATTCATCGACCACTAGCTGGGCAGCCTGCTGCATATTTCGAGCTCGACTGTAATAGCCTAGCCCTTGCCAGAGTTTCAGAATTTCATCTTGATTGGCTGCTGCAAAAT
>JBKECD010000011.1:0-7530 GCA_047974225.1 Mangrovibacterium sp. | reverse complement strand
GACAGTGTGTGTTTAATCCGTGATTCTAAATGCTTCTCTAACATTTTTATTTAGTTCATCAGTTAGGCTGTCGATATCATCATGGCTAGCTTGAAGATTAAATTGTTTTACAATTTCAATAATTCGTTTTGCTGTTTTGGTTTCAGGATTGGGTATTGGGTATTTCTCAATATACTGTGCGAGATATCTTCGGCGACCAGAATATAATTTATTATTGAAGCACAGATCGTGATATTGTGCCATTAAGTCAGAATTGCAAATGCCTTGAATAAGAAAGAGTAACTCCTTTTCTTCTTGATTTTGAGCAACAATCCAATAGCAATTACCATTAACAATAGCTCCGCTTTCATCATATGAAAAGCGAGCTTCAAGACTTATGTCTGGAAATACAATTTTAGGAAGTTTCCATAGGCTCGGGTTTTGAGGCACCCACATTTCATACCATTTACGACCAGCGTCAATTAAATATTTGCGTGCTTGAAGTTGATCTTTGTGTTTGCTTAAATATTCTTTTGCGTTAGGATATTTTTCAATATCAATAACCGTTCTTTTGCCATTGTTAGAGGAGTGAGGATATAAAACATGTGCATAGTCTAATAAAGAGCAACTCCATTTCGTTATATTTTCCTGAGATATGAGGGGTAAAAGCAATTCTTTTTCAGGAACAAAACTTTCTTTCTCCCAATTTGCATTTAAAAAAACATTATCAGCACATGATTTAATGCCAACACGCACTTTAAATCTATCGCCTAAATAAAATGCTGTATTAGATTGAATTGTTTCAATCCATTTATTTTCGTGTTCGGTCGTCATTTGCCAAACATCTGTTTTTATATGAGAATGTTTGAATAAGCCAACACTATAATCAAATATCTTATCATTCACTTTGAAAAGTCCCGATTTATTTTGGCGAAGAATATCAAAGATTGATTCTGTTTCTACAAAGTTAGTTGGAGTTTGTGGCTGTAGATATTCATATATTTTCCCAAACATGCCAGGTTTTGTTAGTTGCTTTTTGCTTGCTTTCTTTTTCCCAATAAAGATTGCAGGCAAAACGGCTGCATCAAATATCTTTGTATCCCCTAAGTCAATAATTTCAAGAATATCATAATTTTCGAGTAAAAATTTTCTAATCTCCGCACCGCTTTTAGTAGTAAAATAACGATTTGAAGTAATCACGCCAATTATTCCTCCTTTTTTAAGTGCATTGGTCATTCCAATTAAAAAGGGGTAATATAAATCAATACGCCCAGTAAGATTATAATCTTTTGCTATTTGCTGTGATTTTTGCGCACCTAATATCTGTGTGCGAACATATGGAGGATTTGCAATGACGATATCAGCAAATTCATGTAAGATATCATCGGAGAATAGATTTGTGGAGTTAGGAGACACTTCCAGAAAATCTCTTTGTTGTATTTTTGACCGAGAAAAACCTAATTCAAACAAGCGATTTTTGGTCGCTAAGATATAGTCAATATTTGTATCGTAACCTTTCAGGTCAAAATCAAATGATTTATTGATTTTGGTCGCTAACGAGGATAGTAATTCTCCATCGCCACAAGCAGGGTCTAAGACTACAGTGTGGTTGGATAACTCTTCGTAGTAAGTCAAAATTTTTTCAGAAAGAAAATCTGCCAATGCTGTTGGAGTAAATGTAGCCCCTGAATTTTTCACTGTTACTTCTTGGAGAGCATTCATGAGTATTTATTATTTTGCCACAAAGGTAGAAAAAAATAATAAAATATGCTTAGTAACATTTTGTAAGATACATCTTTGTTGGGGTGGAAATATGTTGTTGAATATACCTAGAAGCAAACTTGTAATTTTAACGTTAAGCTTCCGTGGTGTTATTTCGTTTCTGTTGGATATGTTCGTTTTTTTGTATCTTTGAAGAGTTGCAGCCTTGATTTGGGGCGGAAAATAGAAAGAAATAGATATAAAAACAGTAATACAGATAAAGTTATGACAGTACACAGAACATTTGGTCTGAAGCTTTCCGATGTGGAAGAGCCTCATGTATCCTTGAAGAAAAAGATTCAGTATATCAACCTGAAACTTGCTGCTGGCGGTTATCCGACTTGTGAAGACGCAGGGGTGAAAGGTGATTTGCTCGAAGTGGCAGCTCCCTTGTTGTCGAGTTATAATATTAAATCGAGCTTGGTGGGCGACACGCTTTCGCCCGCAGGCACTCGGGTGAAGAATTTCCTCGATAGCTATCTTGCAGATGTGGAAGATGGTTTCGATATGAAATTCCCCTACAATCCCTTTGTGCTCGACCGCTACGGATTGGCACGCATCGTGTCGCTTCCTCCCAATGCCGACTACTATGAAAGTGGGGTGGTCAAAACCTATCGCACTGCCCAAGGCATCTTAAACAACCCTAAAGAAGACCGTCGCACCACCAAAGGTGTTTTCCACGTGGTGGAAGGGGGATTGCCTATTGCACATGATAAAAAAGCTGTGCCAAAGCTTGCTTTTGCTCGCTTGCTCAAGGCAGCTCTCAATCCGCCACGCGAAAATATGGTGTTGCCTTTCACAGCCAACCAAGCTGAGCCTGCTGAGTTGTTTGTTAGCTTATTGCTTCGCCCAATTGTAGTGCCAGAAGTGCCCGGTGTAACGGCTGAAAAATCAATGGAAATAACATTCCTAGCTCCGGGTAGCTTGGTGTCGAACCTCGATTTTGTGGAGTCAGTCTTTGGTAATGCTGGTGAAGCTAGTTTGCCTCGTCATGATGCTGCTTTGAACCCTGAAAACTGGACGGGGCACACGGGCTGCGTTGTTCTTGCTCCTCACTTGCAGGCGCTGAAAAAGAAAGATTTGGGATTGCCACATTATGACGATGCCACTGAGCGCCAACGCAAAGATGGCATGTGCTGGAAGTCGGAAGATGAGTTATACAACGATGGAAGCGCTTTCAAAATCACATGTCGAGATGAGCGTGGGGTGGTTGTTACGATTATTTCCGACAACTATTATGGCTATTGCAAGAAAGAGGTGAAAACCATGATTAGCTATTCTGCTAACCTTTATGGTAGTGCCGAAGAAGAGCACGCAGGTGGTGCAATCGCTTTCCGCAGCTATAACTTGGGCGAAAAAGCTTATTTAGATGAAAGACTCCCTGAAAATGGATTAACCTTTGCGCAGTTTGCCGACTTGTTTGCCGATGTGGTGGAGGTGAAGCCTGAAGGATATGCGGTGGATAAACGTAGGTCGGAGCTGATTTATGTGCCTGAGGATGCTGTGTTTGAAATGAACAAACAGACCATCTGCTGGAAAAAAGATGGCGAGATAAAAACCATCAAATTGTTGCCATATAAAGTTTATATCTACCCTAATGGATATAAAATGGAGATGAAAAAACGCATTGATGGCACTCGTTGGCACATGGTGGGCACACATGCTGAAGGCACCGTGCTGCATAAGCCTTGCACCGTGTCGGGGGGGGGTAAATCTGAAATCTCAAAATCAATCAGCGATGCCATGATTCAAGGTTCATACATCGTGGGTGATTTGGCAGAAGACCTTGCGCAGGTAGATGAAATTATGGCATATGATTTCTCGAAACGATTCAAGGTGCCTGCCGATTATTCGGTGAATGCGCCTCGTCATATCTTGAGCTCGACTCGTTCGCTAGGCTCGGTGATTAAATTGCTCACTCCTGCCGATGAATACACCGATGAATATAATGCTTGGTTGGCTGCATTGCCCCAACGCATCAAGGTGTTGATTTATGTGATTAAAGGTCGCCACACCGAAGATTGGGGAAGTGATTGGAAAAACTATTTCTCGGTTGACCAAATTAATGGGCAGCCTGGAAATGAATTGAAATATAAAAACGAAAAACTTTCGTCAAACTACCTGCGTGTCGGTCATGACACCGATGGCGGATGGCGCATTTTCTTGACTCGTCAAGACTTCGAGCCTTCGGCGAAGGTGCAGACCGAAGATGATATCTCTTCATCAATGATTGTGCCCGCAAAAGCATTGAGCGATTTGAACTCGGAATATAAAAATCCAAGTGTGAAGATACTCGCCAACTGCGAGGCTCGCTTGTTTCAACGCCCTGATGATTGTATCATCAAGGGATATGACAAGCAGGGGGAAAAGGATTTGTCGAGCAGCGATATGTTTGTGTCGAACTTCGAGCCGCTCAATCGTGAGCAAGTGCAAGCCATCAAGGATGATGCCATTGGATTTGAGCTTTACACACAGCCGGTGAAAGACCTTATCAATAATTTCTTGGCAAGCGAAACACCTGAGTTCTGCGTGATTTCTTCCGAGCCTCGCTTGGTGAATGGCGAGCCTTCTAAAAATCCTCGATACTTGCAAGTGCGCCCCGATATCACCGAGCCGCTCGGTCGCTTCGTGGCGGAAATGTCCACACGCATCTTCCGCAAAATACCGATGGATAAACCTTTGCACATGCCTGTAAATGCGGTGTTGCCCGGTCGTAGAAACAACCCTGCCGACCCTGCTAATAATGTGCCTCCATTGGCGGTCTATAACCCTATTCACTATCAAGAGTTGCCAGAGTTGTTCATCGACTTTATTTGTAGTGTAACGGGCAAGTCGCCATCAACCACTGGATTCGGCTCGGAAGGAGCATTGACTAAAGGTCCATTCAACAACCTATTGGCTTCGGCAGACTTGAACAATGCGTTCCTATCTTATATCTTGACTGACTATGCGGGCTTTAGCTCGGCAGCAGGATATGTAGGACCTAAATATAAGGTGGATCATGATGTGAGCCTCTTGATTCCTGAGATTTGGTGTCGCTTGTCGGTGGAAGAGCGAGACCCTCAGTTCTTGATTGAGTCGGGATGTCTAGAGAAAGTGGATGATTTCGAATATAACGGCAAAAAGGTTGAGGCTAGCTTGTTGGGCTATCGCATCACCAAGAAATTTGTTACTCGTTATCTTGGTCGCATTTTCAGTAAGCCCGATTCGGTATTTAACGCTGAAATGCTCCGACCTGAAACGCAGGACATGGATATGTTTGTGGCATCTATCGAAAACCTCAGCGTAACCCAACGCCGTGTGGCTGAGGGATTGATGCAGGATGGCACGGTGGATCGTCTGTGTCCTCCATTGAAAGCTTTGGTGCACACCATGGTGCATGGCTCTTATAAGGGCATGACACGCACGGATGCTAAATTCCGCGAGATGTTTACCGCTGAAGCGGTGATGAATAGCAGTTGGTATAAAGCACGCTTGTTGCTCAAGCAGCAAAAAGATGTAGCATTGTGGACTAAAAATGTGGCTTATATCGAGGATATTTTGGCCCGCCAAACTTATGCTGCCGCTGCCGAACGTTTAGACCTGAGCACTCGCCTCGATGAGGCTAAGAAAGAACTCAAACGGGTGAGTAGCGCTGAATATTTGGAAGGACTATACGGATCGCTTGGTGCTGACACCATGGAGCCAATAGCTGAATAATTATATTTGGCGTTGAATAGAAAAAAAGGGATTTGCACTTGTGCAAATCCCTTTTTTTGTCAAGTCTGGCGACCGATAGAAGCAATTTATCGCAATGAAAAAAGCATTAATGATAAGTTTTTCTAATAAACGAATGAAAAATTGTAGAAGTGAAAGGAAATATTATATATTTGTGGAATTAATGAGAATAATTAAGATAGCTACTCATGAATATTAAACAGCTAAGGTATTTTATTGGTCTTGTTAGGCATCGAAGCTTTTCAAGAGCCGCAGATGAATTAGGATTGACTCAGCCAGCCTTGAGTCTGCAAATTCAAAAATTAGAAGAAGAGTGTGAGTTTATGCTTATTGATAGAAGTAGAAAGCCACTGGGGATTAGCCCCGAAGGAATGATTTTCTATGAAAAAGCATTGCAGATATTGCAGCTTGTTGATGACCTCGACCGCTTGAGTATAAATATGATTGACGGCATTGAGCGTCAGTTGCGCATTGGCATTATTCCTACTTTAGCGCCTTATCTTGTGCCGATGTTTGCCTCAGTTCTTCGTGAGAAACATCCGGAGTTGCATCTTAATATCGAAGAATTAGAAACCGCAGAAATTGTAACGAAGCTCAATTATAATGAAATTGATTTAGGTCTTTATGCCACGCCAGTGCATTCGAAGAATATCGAATATAAAGCCTTGTTTTATGAAAAATTTCTCCTCTATGTTTCGCCCACGCATCCGCTGTATAAGTATGAAGAAGTGGATATTGCCGATGTGAATTTAGATGATATGATTTTCATGGCGGATGGCAGTTGTTTCAGAAATCAAGTGGATTCGATTTGTTTGGGGGCTAAAGAACGCACTCGAAGTTTGCAGTTTGAATATACAGCCAATTCGGTTGAAGCCATGAAGCGCATGGTGGAAAGTCATGGCGGTGTGGCGATTATTCCCGAGCTGGCGGCTCGCAATGTTCCTCGTGGCTATGAGATGATGGTCAAAGAATTTAAAGGCAGTGCTCCTTCGCGAGAAATTAGTGCGGCGTATTTAAAAACAACAGGACTAAAGCGGATCGGGCAGCATTTTATTGACACCGTGGTGGGCAATGTGCCTCAGCCCATGCTTAGAAAACCAATTCAAAATCCAATAGACACAAGATTGAAATTGTGATTGTGGATTTTTAGAGAATAGATTTTTAGATAATAAATAACAAAGGCGAGCGGAGAAATCTGCTCGCCTTTGTTGTTTATTTTTTAAAGATAAAAAACACGGCTAGGATTAAGAATACAAATCCAATCAGGTGATTTAGTCGAAAGGTTTCAGTCTTGAAAAATACAAGGGAAAAGATTACGAACACAATCAGGGTGATTACCTCTTGAATGACTTTTAGTTCAACTAAAGAGAACGGACCTCCGTTTTCTTTAAATCCAATGCGGTTGGCAGGAACTTGAAAGCAGTATTCAAAAAGAGCAATTGCCCAACTGATTAGAATAATGGCTATCAAGGGAAGACTCTCAAACCATTTCATCTCTTTAAATTTTAAATGACCATACCAAGCAAAGGTCATAAAGGTGTTGGAGAGCACCAATAATAGGATTGTAATAACCGCTTTCATATTTTAGTTAATAAGTTGTTAGCGGTGTCAATGTCGCTGAATTTACCCAAGTCCATCCAGATGGAATCGGAATCTATAAATGCGCCAATCTTTTGGTTTTGTGCTAGGCGAAGATATAGGTCGATGCTGGAAAATGCGCCTGTTTCTGTAATCATGTCAAGCAATGCAGGTGAAATAATCTGAATGCCACTAAAGGCATAGGGTAGGGCGCTATCCATTAATTCCGAGCGTGAAACTTTCGTTTCGCCCGTCTTGATATTCTTCCAGCCACACAGTTGTTTGTCGCTAAACAACAGATAGCGAGAAGTCTCGCGCTGGCGCACCACTAGCGTGGCTAGGTTTCCTGATTCTTGGTGCTGTTGCAGCAAGGTGTCGATATTCAGATTAGATAAAATATCGACATTCACAATCAGAATATTTTCATCGCCTTGCAGCAATGCTTTAGCGTGTCGGATTGCTCCTCCGGTATTCATCAGCATTTCTCGTTCGTCG
>JBKECD010000041.1:0-4607 GCA_047974225.1 Mangrovibacterium sp. | reverse complement strand
CTCGCGATAAAGAGATTTGCTTTTTACCTTTGTCTTATAGGTGTATATTGTTCCGACAGAAAAGTTTAGAAATTTGGCAATCTTGTCATTATCGAAGATTCCTAGTCGGATGAGGGCAAATATTCTCATCTCAGAGTTGAGCAATTCGCCCTTTTTAACTTCCACAAACTCTTCTTCTGGGAATAGCTTGTTATATTCGTCAATAAAGTTTGGGAATAGCCTTAAGAATATCTCATCAAATCGCAGGAATAGTTACCCAAATCAGTTTCAAAGTTTACACCGCAGGCAAAAAACCAAATAATTTTCAGACAAAACTTGTGATTATTCGGCTTTTATTTTCTCGATTTCTTCTTGGGTCAATCCTGACACTTGAATCATAAAATCCATATTAGATCCTATGCTAAGCATATTTCTAACCATCTCGATTTTAGCTTTCTCCATTCCGATTGCTTCGCCTTCTTTTCTTCCTTTCTTCATTCCAATCTCTTCTCCTTTTTTTATAGCGTCGCTTTGAAAGGAAAGCTCGGTGTTGATGATGTCGCAATACTTATAATAGTAGGCAAGCTCTTCTTCGGAATAGCTGGTTCTTTCAAGAATGCTTAGCGCTTGACTCACTTCGGGATTATCTAAAAGTCCGGCAGGGGCGGTTTGCATGCCGATTTCAACTTCGGTGAGATAGCGCAACCAAAGCACCGCCATTTTCTTGTCGCTAAAGGTCTCGGGACGAAATTTGGGAAGTTCCACAAACACAAATTCTAAGCCCTCAATCTGGTCGCTATTGTCCTGCACATTGTTGATGGTGTAGTGGTGATAGCATTCATCCCGCTTGCGGTCGTAGGTTTCATTGACCAAACTTAAAGCATAGATGGGTTGCAGTTTGTCGTAGGACATATTGCTGCCAAGCTGACCTGAATAGGCTTTTGTGGCATTAAGTAGCACGCGCGACATGAACGAGGGCGTCCAATGCATCTGCATTTCGACAATGAATTGCCGTCCTTTATTGTCTTTGCAGCGCACATCCACAATCGAGTTCTTTTTCCCTGGAATAGCTGGCGTCATCTCTGGAGAAAGATATTCCACCGATAGAATCTGCTGGTCGCTTGCCAAAGGCAATAGGGCATTGAGCAAGCTCATCACTAGATTGTCGTGCTCGCCAAACACCTTCTTGAAGGTCAAATCATTCTTAGGGTCTAAATAGGACATGGCTGTGCATTATTTGTTTTCGCAAAAATACAATTTAATTGCGAATGCACAAGCGCTCAGATTCACCACAATTTGAGCTATTGCAGACGCACAACGACACAAATTCACCACAATTTGAGCTATTGCAGACGCACAACGACACAAATTCACCACAATTTGGACTATTGCAGACGCACAACGACACAAATTCACCACAATTTGGACTATTGCAGACGTGCAATTGCTCAAATTTTCAAGAATTTGAGTTGTTGCAGATGCACAAGCGCTCAAATCGCCTTTAGATAGATTCTAAATAACATTTACATGTCGCTGATTTTCTGCCGATTGAAAAAAACTTTCAAAAAAAGCTTTCCAAAAAGTGCAAAAAGTATGTCGCAAGTATATATGTATATATGAAGGGACATCAGATTGCAATCGACACTTCAACGGAGTGAAACCTTTCAAGGAAAATTATTTTATCAACATTCAAAAAATTAAGTATTATGAAAGTAGCAGTAAAACAAGTTACAAATCGGATTCAAACAACCGAAATCAACAGTTTGAGTTTAGCTATCCTCGACAAAAAAGGTCTTTTGGCGGATAGCGCAAGTGAGTATCTCCAATTGGTGTTGAGCGAGGTCGGCAGCACGCAAGTGCAACTCAACAACACTATCAAGGAGGACATTGTGAGGTCGGCAATCAGCGCACGCCTTGCCGATATGAAGTCAGCCCATACGGCACTCTATCAGTTGCTTCTATCGACTTCGCTTCAGCAGAGCTCCTCTAGCTCAAGCGCCAAAACACTGATGGAAGTGATAGCTCCCCTCAACAAAAGCTTGAGGGCAGCTCGTCGCCAGATGGTCTATCACTCCCACATCAAGTCGCTGATTGCGAAATTGGAGGAGAGTGAAAACTTCGCCTTGCTCGCCCCCATCATGTATGCAGAATCGGCGCTCACTCGCCTGAAGAAAGCGCAGGAGGCTTTCATCAGCGGCTATGCGGAATATCATGATTTGCGTCAGCAGCAAGTGGCACGTGCCAGCGCAACGCAGCTCCGCAAGCAACTCTTGGTGCAAATCAATCAGGAACTTGTGCCCTATCTCAACACCTCGGAAAGGATGGGAGTCAGCAGCTATGACAGCTTCAGTTTCGCAGTCAATGCCATGATTGAAGACCAAAACATGCTGATAAAAAAGCGGACAACGAAGATTGAAGAATCTGAAGGCGACATCACCGCCTAAGCAGGCGGGAGTTCTTGGCACAGGGGAGTTTCTTGGCAACAGGAAGCTCCCCTTTTTTCGACTCCTCGAATACGAATTAAAGTTAAATTAGCGCATCCGCTTAGTTTTTTCGTATTTTTGCATCTTAAGTGGGCAATCAAAATGGAGATTGCACCCTATTATTTACGAAATTAATCCATAGTAACATGAAAAAATTAATCCTCGCATCTTTTGTGGCAATAGCTCTCTTGGCGAGCTGCAAGTCAAACAAAGACCTAACCAACGCAACCACCGTGGCAGCCGAAAACAAGGCTGCTGAGGAAACAGCTCAATTTGAAGTCAGCGAGCCCGCAGCCCCCGTGGTGAGCAAGCCTGCAACAAGCACCACAGCATCGACTAGCGCTCCCGCTACAGCGACAGCTCCAGCCACCACAACAGCTCCAGCAGCCGCCACTAGCACATCAACCTATGCTCCTAGCACTAATGTGCGCACGCAGTCGGAAGAGTTTGCTTTTGATTCAGCAGGCGATGCTGGTCTGAACTCTGAAAACACTTATTTTGTGATTGTAGGAAGCTTTAGTTCCTTGGCAAATGCCAATCGCTTTAAAGGCGAATTGAAGCCCAAAGGATTCAGCGCCATCGTGCTGCACAGCGACACTGGATATTATCGGGTGTGTGTGAACTCCTATAAGTCGGAGCAAACAGCCCGTGTGCGTGTCAGCCAAATTCGTTCGGAATTCCCCGAGCATGCCGACTGCTGGTTGCTCGTAAAAAAATAATCTGCAAGAATCAAGGGGAGAGGGAAGAGGGAAGAGTTTACCTAACGGTATTAACTCTCCCCTCTTCCCTCTCCCCCTTTTCCCTCCCATGAAAACACAAGTAACAATATACACCGATGGTGCTGCCAAAGGAAATCCCGGTCCTGGAGGCTATGGCATAGTGCTTCAATCAGGCAATAATTGCCGAGAACTTTCCGAAGGATTTATTCTCACCACCAACAACCGCATGGAGCTGCTGGCGGTCATCGTAGCACTCGAAACACTCAAATTCCCCTGCGCTGTAACCATCTATTCCGACTCGAAATATGTGGTGGATGCCGTAGAAAAAAAATGGGTGTTTGGCTGGGTGAAAAAAGGATTCAAAGACAAAAAGAACCCCGACCTTTGGCGACGATTCCTGCAAATCTATCCGAAGCACGAAGTGAAATTCGTGTGGGTGAAGGGTCATGCCAATATCCCCGGCAATGAACGATGCGACCAACTAGCAGTGGCTGCCGCCACAGGCGAAAATCTCAAGGAAGATACGGGATATGTGGGGAGTTATGAGTTATGAGTTATGAGTTATGAGTTAGGCTGCGCCACCAATCACTAGCCATTAATCATAACATTGATTTCCCAAAAGAGACTGGGGAAAAGTTTTCAACAATCAGCGAAAAAGTTTTCAATTTCGCTGAAAGCCCTTGCAAATACTAGGATTTCTGAAATGAAGAAATTGTAAATAGAGTTACTCTAAACCAAAACGGGGAACTTTTTTGCCGCTATCTCACACATACATGCTGATTGCTAGCTTGTTATCTTGAAAAGTTGAAAACTTTCTGAAAAAAATAACCTGTAAAGTTGTTTGTAAATGATTATTTTGATGTATGTTTGCTCCGCTAAAAAATGGTGGGCAGATTGTTTTTTTCTGCTCGTTATTCGACAGATTTTACATACACTCAAGATAGTTTACCATGTCATCTACTAATCAAATTGCACCCTCAGAAGTGCCATTAAACAAACAAAAAAGCTACTCCTTGGAGGAAGCTTTTCAAACATCACTAAAATACTTCCAAGGCGACGACCTCGCCGCTCGCGTATGGGTGAACAAGTACGCACTCAAAGATTCCTTTGGAAATATCTTTGAGAGCAATCCCGACCAAATGCACCACCGATTGGCGAAAGAAATCGCTCGCATCGAGCAATGCTATGCCAACCCAATGAGCGAAGAACAGATTTATGACTTGCTCAAAGACTTTAAATATATCGTGCCGCAAGGCGGACCAATGACTGGCATTGGCAATGAGTTTCAAATAGCATCGCTGTCGAACTGCTTTGTGGTGGGCAATGATGGCGCTTCGGATTCCTATGGCGGCATTATGAAAATCGACCAAGAGCAAGTGCAACTCATGAAACGCCGTGGCGGTGTGGGGCACGACCTTTCGCACAT
>JBKECD010000072.1:0-9004 GCA_047974225.1 Mangrovibacterium sp. | reverse complement strand
ATTCAAAATGTGCTTTCCCAATTTTGGTTTTGCGTATTTCAAATTCAAAATATGCTTTCCCAAAATTGGTTTTGCGTATTTCAGATTCAAAATGTGCTTTGGGAAAATACCAATGCGAGTAATGTTTTTTCAAAGTGTGCTTACAGTAAGGCAATTAGCGAGCGGTTGTGTTTTTCAAGGAGTTTTGTTTTTTAAATTTTATGCATGAAAAGTAAAAAACAGCTTGTTGTTGCATTAGAATATTTATGATTTACTCTAAATTGGCGAGGTTTGTGGGACGCTTGCGCCTTATTTCAAGACTAAACAAGCTTAGGATATTATGGAAAGAATCGACAATTGGATGACACCTGCCGACCAGCGCTTGGTGGCGGATTATTATGATGAACTCAAACGGAGCTTCGGCACTCGCATCAGCGAGGAAGGCAAGGAGCGCATTCATCGAGCCTATTTGTTTGCCAATAAGGCACATGCAGGCGTGAAGCGCAAATCGGGAGAGCCGTATATCATTCACCCTATTGCGGTGGCTACTATTGCGTCGGGCGAAATAGGTCTGGGGGCGACGGCTATTGTGTCGGCTTTGCTTCATGATGTGATTGAAGACACGGAATATACCTATGAAGATATTGCAGAGTTGTTTGGCGAGGAAGTGGCTAAAATTGTGGATGGGCTGACTAAATTGTCTTCGGAATACACCTCTCAGCAAGATTCGCAGCAGGCGGTCAACTTTCGAAAAATGCTTCTGACGCTCTCCGATGATGTGCGGGTGATGCTCATCAAGTTAGCCGACCGGTTGCACAATATGCGCACTTTGGGAAGCATGATTCCCACCAAACAGCTCAAAATTTCATCCGAAACATTGTATATGTTTTCGCCCTTGGCACACCGTCTAGGGCTGTATGCCATCAAAACAGAGCTCGAAGATTTGTGCTTGAAATACACTGAGCCCGACAACTACAACTATATCACCATGCGCCTGCGCGACCAAAAAGAGCAGCGGGAGTTTCTGATTAATCAGTTTATTAAGCCAGTGGAAGACATCTTGCGCAAAGAGGGTTATAATTTCAAAATCTCGGGGCGCTTGAAATCGGTCTATTCCATCAGCAATAAAATTAAAAATCAGGGGGTAACCTTCGATGAGATATATGATATCTATGCGGTGCGGATTATTCTGAAAACGGAAAGCGAGCAGTTGGAAAAAAGGCAGTGTTATGATGTGTATTCCATGCTCACGGATATTTATTCTCCGAAGCCAGGGCGGATTCGGGATTGGATTTCGACTCCCAAGGCTAACGGATATGAAGCGCTGCATGTAACGGTGATGGGTCCTGATGGGCAGTGGATTGAAGTGCAAATTCGCAGCGAGCGGATGGATGAAATTGCTGAGCGAGGATTTGCAGCTCACTATAAATATAAAGAAGGAAATAAAGGCGGTGAAGATTCGGAGCTCGACAAATGGCTCATGCGTATCCGTGAAACTTTGAGCCATGGCGATTATGGCGCCGAGGAGCTAGTCAGCGAATTTAAAAAAGATTTATTTGCCAATGAGATTATGGCATTTACTCCTCAGGGGAAAATGGTTACCTTGCCCAATGGTGCATGTGTGCTTGATTTTGCCTATGACATTCACTCTGATTTGGGCGACCGCTGCATTGGGGCGAAGGTCAATCATGTGTTGCATCCCGCGAGTTGGAAATTGCAGACGGGCGACCAAGTGGAGGTGATGACCTCTAAAAACCAAAAGCCTTCGGTGGAGTGGTTGCAATATGTGTGCACTTCGAAGGCGTCGAGCCGAGTGAAGCAGGCTCTCCGTCAGGAGAATAAAGAGGTGGGAGTCATGGGGCGTCAGGTGGTGGAAACGGTGCTCACACGCCATAATATCAAGGTTACAGTTCAGAGTTTCAAGCGGCTCAGCCAATATTTTAAGCTTTCTAATAAAGAGCAGCTTTTTGAGCAGGTGGGCATTGGGGTCATCAGTGCCGAAGAAATCGAACATGTGCTGATTGTTCCCCAAAAGAATATGGTTTCACGCTATTTTTCTAAAGCCTTTGGGAAAGGCGAGGTCGCAGCAATTGATTTGGAAATTAACGAGGATGCCATCAATCCTAAAGAGGTGTTCACGGTCAAAGAATATGAAAACGAGGATAATTATTCGTTTGCCAAATGCTGCAATCCGATTCCCGGCGATGGTGCTGTGGGCTATCTGAACAGCAAAAAGCAGGTGTCGATTCATAAGCGTAATTGCCCCGAGCTCACCAAGCTGATGTCGCATCAGGGCGATAATGTTATTTCGGTGAGCTGGACAAAGTTCAAGAAAAAAGACTATCCCGTAGAGCTTCGACTCACAGGATATGACCGCTCGGGCTTGCTGCATGAAATTACGGGAATTATCTCGAAGCTCAATAATATTATCATTCGCTCGGTGAGCTTTGGCACCGACAATGGGATTTTCAATGGGCTGATGCAAATACGAGTGCATGGGCTGGAAGATCTCGAAAAGCTGATGGAGAAATTGCAGAAATTAACGGGGGTGGATAAGGTGGTGAGATTGTAGGAGAAAAATAAATCTGTTTGAATTGATTCTAAATTAGAATGACTTTTGTATATTTGCACAGCATTATCAAAATGGAAGTTAGATTATGGATGAGAGTCAGAAAACACTAGACATGATGAGGACTATTTTTTCGGAGTATATCGAAAAACATGGGCAGCGAAAGACGCCCGAGCGCTTTGCGATATTGGAAGAAATATATAGCTATGAGGGGCACTTTGGAGTGGAGCAATTATATGCTTCGATGTTGGAAAAAAAATATCGGGTCAGTCGAGCTACGATTTATAACACCATCGACTTATTGCTAGATTGCAAGTTGGTGGTCAAGCATCAGTTTGGACAAAACACAACTCAGTTTGAGTGTGCCTACGCCTCAAATCATCATGATCACATCATTAATATCGACAATGGTGAGGTCTATGAATTTTATGATGAGCGGATTGAAGATATAATCAAGGAAGTGTGTGAAGAACACGGCATTAAGTTGTCGCATCACAATTTATATATCTATGGGAAAAAGAATAAAAAAAGCGATAAGATTTAGGCTGTAAGTCCATTGCTTAATTATCAAAAAAGAAAACAATAAGCGCAGCTACTTAGGTGTTCAGGCACTTCGCACTTCGCACTTAGGCACTTCGCACTCAAATAAAAAAATAAATGAAAGTAGATGTTATCCTAGGTCTCCAATGGGGAGATGAAGGAAAAGGAAAGATTGTGGATGTGCTCACACCAAATTATGACGCAATTGCTCGATTCCAAGGAGGTCCAAATGCGGGGCACACACTTGAAATTGGAAATATGAAGCACGTGTTGCACACCATCCCGTCGGGAATTTTTCATGAAAATAAGCAAAACATCATCGGAAATGGTGTGGTGCTCGACCCCGTGGTGTTTCAGAAAGAAATTGAGGGCATTCAGAAGTTGGGCATCGACTTGCACAAGAACCTCTATATCTCGAAAAAAACTCACCTGATCTTGCCTACACACAAACTGCTTGATGCCGCATCGGAAGCCGCTAAAGGTGATGCTAAAATTGGTTCGACGCTGAAAGGTATCGGACCTACATATAAAGATAAAACAAGTCGTGAAGGACTGCGTGTGGGGGATTTATTTCTGAATTTTGAGGAAAAATACAGCAAGCAAGTTGCTGCCCACAAAGAGCTTCTGGAAAACTTCTTCCACTTCGACTATGCCGAAGAATTGGCAAAACAAGAGGAAGAATGGATGCAAAGCATCGAATTGCTCAAGTCGTTTCATATTGTGGATAGCGAGCATCAAATTAATGCACTTCTCGCTGAGGAAAAATCAGTGCTCGCCGAGGGCGCGCAAGGCACATTGCTCGATATTGATTTCGGCTCATATCCATTTGTTACGTCGTCGAACACCATCTGTGCAGGTGCTTGCACAGGTCTTGGGCTAGCACCTCAGCGCATCGGCAAGGTGTATGGCATCTTCAAATCGTATTGCACCCGAGTGGGAATGGGTCCATTCCCAACAGAATTGCACTGTGAAGTGGGGCAGAAGCTTCGTGATGCAGGGCATGAATATGGCTCGACCACTGGTCGCCCACGCCGTTGTGGATGGCTCGACCTCGTGGCGCTAAACTATTCCATCATGATTAATGGGGTAACAGAGCTTTTCATGATGAAAGGCGATGTGCTTGATAGCTTCGACACGATTAAAGTGTGTACGCACTATGAAATTGATGGTGAGCTGACCGATAAATACCCCTTTGAGCTCAACGACAGGGTGAAACCCGTCTATGTGGAGCTTCCTGGTTGGAAAGAAGATTTAACCAAGATGACCAGCGAGGATGAGTTTCCAGAGGAATTCAACAACTATATTAATTTCATCGAAGAGCAAACAGGCGTGTCAATTACGATTGCATCGGTAGGTCCAAACCGTGCTCAGACAGTCATGTTGTCGAGGGATTAGCGTTTAAAAAATAGGAAGCTGCCGAATAATTCAGCTTAAAAGGGGCGAATAATTCGATTGTTTTCTTATTTTTGCGGAAGAAAAGGCTTCATAGTTCAATGGATAGAATATCAGATTCCGGTTCTGACGATATGAGTTCGAGTCTCATTGAGGTCACTAAAATAGCGAGGATAAACAAACAAAAATTAAAGCAGGATGGCAAAAGCTAATCAAGAAACACAACAAGTCTTCACCATTATCGGAAAAGGAACTATTGTAAGGGGCAATATGAATGTGGAGGGAGATACTCGCATTGATGGCACTCTAGATGGTACAATAAGTTGCTCAGGCAAATTGATTGTTGGGATTAGCGGCAAAATCTTGGGCGATGTTGATTGCGCAAACTTTGAAGTGCTCGGCGAGGTGGAAGGAAATATCTTGGTGAAAGAAAAAACCTTGCTTCGCGAAAAATCAAAGTTGATTGGCGATTTGATTACAAGCGTGCTAAATATTGAGCCGACAGCGACCTTTACTGGCACTTGCGACATGGGGGGCGAAACAAGAAAAGCTAAGTCTGAAATGCCCAAGAAGTTTGAAAAACTCGATATGGAAGAGAATTAGCGGTTATTCCTTACACCCATGAAATTTGGCAAATATATTCTTGGAGGATTTCTTTTAGTTCTTCTTGTGGGCGGAGGATTGGGCTATAAGCTTTATCGCAATGTCTTTAGTCCGAATGTGAAGGACGATTTTGCTTTGTATATTTCCACCGAGATGACTTATGAGATGCTGCTCGACTCGATGGCGCAGCATGATGCGCTGAGAGATATCAAAAGCTTTGATAGGGTGGCTCGATATAAAAAATATCCGCTGCGCATGAAAGCTGGGAAATATGCTTTTCAGAAAAATCAAAATACAAATGCGCTGGTGAACATGCTTCTGGCAGGCAATCAAATACCTGTGGAGCTAACCTTTAATAACCTTCGCTTTATGCCCGACTTGGCGGCTAAAGTGTCTGATGATCTTGCGCCTGATTCCTTAGCTTTTATTTCTTGCTTGATGGATTCTGCTGTTTGGCATAAGTATGGTTTTAATCAGCATACTTTTCATGCAATGTTTATCCCCAACACCTATCAAATGTATTATGCGAGCAGTCCCGAGCAATTTGTGGCTCGCATGAATAAGGAGTATAAGCGGTTTTGGAATGCTTCACGCTTGGAAAAGGCGGCATCTCTTGGCTTGACCCCCGTGGAGGTGATTACTTTGGCTTCGATTGTGCAGGAGGAAACGATCAAGTCAGACGAAAAGCCACTTGTGGCAGGCTTATATCTTAATCGTCTGCGCAAAAACATGCGCTTGCAGGCCGATCCCACGGTGAAATATGCGGTGGGTGATTTCAGCTTGCAACGTGTGCTGAATAAGCATCTGCAAGTGGATTCGCCATATAATACTTATTTGTATGCGGGATTGCCTCCCGGTCCAATCAACTTCCCTGAGATATCAAGTATTGATGCGGTGCTTCATGCAAGCAAGCATAAGTATATTTATATGTGTGCTAAGGAGGATTTCTCGGGCTATCATAACTTTGCGCAAACGCTTCGAGAGCATAATAATAATGCTCGAAAATATCGACAAGCCTTAAATCAACGTCGGATTTATCGTTAGCATTAGTTCCCCCACATCATTTTATTGCGCAGCGTGTCGAAAAATCCTTGACCGTTCAGCTTAATCGTTTTTGCCTTGAAATCTGCTTGGTGAATTTTTATCGTCCCTGGGAAATTCATTGCCATCGAGCGTGAGTCGAGCGAGCTGAGAAATTGATGCCCTCGCCCTTCTACTTTTAATTCTAATTTACACGAAGAAGGAATGACAATCGGGCGCATGGTGAGATTGTGCGGGCAAATCGGAGTGAGAACAAAGTTCTGCGCTTCGGGGGGCAATATCGGTCCGCCCACACTTAGGGAATAAGCTGTTGAACCTGTGGGGGTGCTGATAATGAGCCCATCCGCCCAATAACTGGTGAGATATTCGCCATCTATATACGTGTGAATTTTAATCATCGAGGAAGTGTCCATCTTGGTTACTGTAACCTCGTTGAGGGCATAATTGTAGTTGCCAAAAAGATTTTGGTCTTCACAAAACTCCAATAAAATTCGTTCTTCGATGGTGTATTGCTTCGCCAAAAGCATATCAACCGCCGACTCTAATTCCGAAGTGGAAATGGCGGAAAGAAAACCTAAATGCCCCGTATTGAGCCCAATAATTGGAAGATTTTTGTTTTGCAGATACATGCACGACTTCAGCACTGTGCCATCGCCGCCAATGGTGATGAGAAACTCTACATCGGCAGGCAAATCACATTCAAAACGAAATACACCCTTTTTTTTAGTCGCATTTGGGCATAATCCCTCGAGCTTTTTATTGAAATCTGCATGAACATAAAAGCCTACTAATCGTTTGTTTAATAGAGAAAACAATTCATCTACGGTGGGGATGAATTGAGGTTTGATATCTAATCCGAAAATGGCTACACTCATGGTATTTTTATTTTTAGTGGTTCAAACAAACGATTAAATCTTAACTTTGCACACAAATTAAAGCTAAATATATGACAAAACTGAGTGTAAATATAAATAAAATCGCCACACTGCGCAATTCGCGCGGTGGTGCTGTGCCTAGCGTAACGCACGCTGCAATCAATTGTCAGCAGTTTGGAGCGCATGGAATCACGGTGCATCCTCGCCCCGATGAGCGACACATCACCAAACAAGATGTCTATGACATTAAGCCGCACATCAACACTGAATTTAACATTGAGGGCTATCCCGATGAGCGTTTCATGGATTTGGTGATTGACATCAAAGCCGACCAAGCCACGCTAGTGCCCGATAAACCGGGGCAGCTTACGTCTGACCATGGTTGGGACACGATTGCAAACTATGACTTCTTGAAGCCAATCATCGAGAAACTGAAAGCGCATGGGATTCGCACTTCGATTTTTGTCGATCCCGATGTGAAGATGGTGGGAGGAGCACACAAATTGGGCTGCGACCGCATCGAGCTTTACACCGAATCCTATGCTTCTAATTATAAAGCCGACCCTTCAGCAGCTATTGCCCCCTTTGTGGTGGCGGCTGAGAAAGCCAAAGAACTCGGCTTAGGCATTAATGCTGGACATGATTTGAGTCTGCAAAACTTGAAATATTTCACCTCAAAGATTCCTTATGTTGATGAGGTTTCAATTGGTCATGCCCTCGTTGCTGATGCGCTATACATGGGTTTACATCAAACGATTAAAGAATATCTGAACTGTTTGGAGGACTAAATGCCAGCGGAACTTTTCTTTCGGAAAACAGGCGAAAATGGCACGCCAATCATCATTATCCACGGGCTTTATGGCTCGTCGGATAATTGGATGACGGTGGCTCGAAAGCTCAGCGAAACCCATCAGGTCTATTGCATCGACCAGCGAAACCATGGGCATTCACCGCATTGCGATGAGCATAATTATGAAGTGATGAGCCATGATTTGCGGCACTTCATGAAAGAGCAGAACATCGACAAAGCCATCATCATGGGGCACAGCATGGGCGGCAAAACAGCCATGCGCTTTGCAGCTGACTATCCCGAATTAGTGGCACAGCTGATTGTGGTGGACATTTGTCCGAAGGATTATTCTGCGTTAGGCGAGAATAGTCAGATTCATGAGCATCAACACATCTTGGAAACCCTGCTCGAATTGCAGCACCTGCGCCATTCGTTTGCTTCTCGTCAAGAGGTGGTGGATTATTTAATGCTGAAACTTGGCAGCAAAACCTTGGTGCAGTTTCTATCGAAAAGTGTGCCTTGGAATCGCGAAACGAACACTTTCGACCTGCTGCTGAATGTGGATGTGCTCTACGATAATCTCGATGAAATCATCAATGGCGTAAACGAACTCAATCTGCGAGGCAAGACCGAACACTCCCCTTTTGCAGTGCTTTTCATCAGAGGATTGCAATCACCTTATGTCAGCGATGTTGATATTTCACTCATCAAGCGACTTTATCCGCAAGCGCAAATCTTCGACATTCCCAATGCTGGTCATTGGCTGCATGCGGAGCAACCGCAACTGTTCTTAGATGCGGTGAAGAAATGTTTGCCTAGCTCATAGGCGGATAAATGCATAATATCGCTTATCTTTGTGGCTCAATTTATTTTCATCATGAGCCACACGCCAAACCAACACATACATATTAAAGGTGCACGAGTGCACAACCTCAAAAACATCGAGCTGAAAATCCCTCGCAATCAATTTATCGTTGTAACAGGGCTTTCGGGTTCGGGGAAATCATCGCTTGCTTTCGACACCCTCTATGCCGAAGGGCAACGCCGATATGTGGAAAGTCTTTCTTCCTATGCGCGTCAATTCTTGGGGCGGCTCGATAAACCCGAAGTCGATTTCATCAAAGGCATTCCGCCTGCCATCGCCATTGAGCAAAAGGTGAACTCACGCAATCCACGCTCCACAGTGGGCACTTCCACCGAGATATACGACTATAT
>JBKECD010000057.1:0-27091 GCA_047974225.1 Mangrovibacterium sp. | reverse complement strand
CTCGGAAAAGAAATCCGAGTGTTTGTAGAGCGTTTGAAAGTGCAGCTGGCGCAGCTGAAAGCCATCGCTATTGATGCTAAATTTGGTGGCGCAACAGGTAATTTCAACGCTCACCACATTGCATTTCCTGAATATGACTGGCGTGCTTTCGGAAATGATTTTGTGAAAAACCACCTCAGCTTGGAGCGTGCGCAATACACCACCCAAATTGCCAATTATGACAATCATGCTTCGGTGTTTGATGCCCTAAAGCGCATCAATACAATTATCCTTGACCTCGATCGAGATATGTGGACATACATCTCGATGGAATATTTCAAGCAAAAGATTAAAGCTGGCGAGGTCGGTTCTTCGGCTATGCCGCACAAGGTGAACCCCATCGACTTTGAAAACTCCGAAGGAAATATCGGTGTGGCGAATGCGCTGTTTGAACATCTTTCGATTAAATTGCCTGTCTCTCGCTTGCAGCGAGATTTGACCGACTCCACTGTGCTTCGCACCATCGGCATGCCTTTTGCCCACACGCTGATTGCGGTGGCATCAACCATGCGAGGGCTTGATAAACTCTTGCTCAATGAGGCTGCCATTGCGCGCGACCTCGACAACAACTGGCCTGTGGTGGCGGAAGCTATTCAGACTATTCTCCGTCGTGAAGCCTATCCAAACCCTTATGAAGCCCTACGCGATTTGACTCGGGTGAACAAGAAAATCGACCAACAAGTGGTGCATGAGTTCATCGACACCCTCCAAGTGAGCGATGCACTGAAAGCAGAACTGAAATTGATTACACCTTCAAATTATACGGGGATATTTTAAAGAAGCTTTAGCTTCGCTGCTTTGCCTTTGGCGCATTGCTTTCAGCGCGAAGCCCAGCACGAAGTAAAGCAGCTTTAGCTCAAGCGCCGCAGGCACGGCACAAAAAAAATGAAAGACTTATTCAAAATACTCGGGCGATTCATCACGCCCTATAAATCGAAAGTGGGGCTGAACATCTTGTTCAACCTCCTTTCGGCATTCTTCACCGCCTTTTCGTTTGTCTTCCTTGCGCCCATCTTGGGCATCCTTTTTGGCACGGATGATGAAGTGCATACGATGGTGGATTGGAGCTTCTCGATGGATGCGATTGAGCAAAATGGAGCGTATTACATCACCATGCTGAAAGAAACACAAGGCGCATCGACCACGCTGATGTATATCGGTATTTTTATGATTACGATGGTGTTCTTCAAAGCACTTTTCATGTTTCTTTCGAGCTATATGATGATTTTGATTCGCAATAGCGTGGTACGCGACATTCGGGGCAAGCTCTATTCTAAAATCGTGTCGCTTCCGCTCGGCTTCTTTTCCGATGAACGCAAGGGCGACATCATGGCGCGCATGACTAGTGATGTGCAGGAGGTGGAAAGCTCGGTGATGAGTTCGCTCGATATGCTTTTCAAAAACCCAATTCTGATTCTCACCTCGCTGGCTTATATGATTTACACGAGTTGGGAACTTACCATCTTTGTTTTTATCATGCTCCCCATTGCTGGTTTTGTGATTGGGCGCATTGGCAAGAGTCTCAAGCGGAAATCACGCAAAGGCACGCAGAAGTTGGGCGAGATTCTTTCGATTATCGAGGAAGATATTACGGGGCTTCGCATCATCAAGGCTTTTACAGCTGAGGGCAAAGCGAAAGCGAAGTTTGGCGGCGAGCTGGAGAAGTATCGCGAGATTCAAAACGGAGTGATGAGCCGCCACTCAATGGCATCGCCGGTGAGCGAGTTCTTGGGCACATTTGTGATTGTGGTGGTTCTGTGGTTTGGTGGAAATCTCATCATTGATGGTGCAGCAGGGGCATTGAGTCCGCAAGGTTTCATCGTCTATATGGTGTTCTTCTATAATATCATCAACCCCGCCAAAGCCTTTTCGAGTGCACTCTACAATGTGGAAAAAGGGATGGCTTCGATGGAGCGTATCGACAAGATTCTTTCCGCAGAAAATACCATTAAGGATAAGGAAAATGCACAATCTAAATCAAGTTTCAACAATGAAATAACTTATCAAGAAGTGAGCTTTGCTTATCAAAATGAAAAGGTTTTGAATGAAGTAAGTTTGACCATCAAGAAAGGACAAACGGTGGCATTGGTGGGCAAGTCAGGCAGCGGAAAGACCACCATGGTGGATTTATTGCCTCGCTTTTGGGACATTCAGTCGGGCACAATCGCTATTGATGGCGTGGATGTGCGTGAGATGAAACTCTTCGACCTCCGCAACCTGATGGGCAATGTGAACCAAGATGCGATTCTTTTTAATGATACGATATATAATAACATCGCTTTTGGGGTGGAGCATGCCACGCCCGAATCGGTGGAAGCAGCAGCGAGGATTGCCAATGCGCATGAGTTCATCGTGCACACCGAAAACGGCTATGACACGAACATTGGCGACCGTGGCGACAAGCTTTCGGGCGGACAAAAACAGCGCATCTCCATTGCGCGAGCCATCTTGCGCAATCCGCCAATCTTAATTTTAGATGAAGCCACGTCGGCACTCGACACCGAATCGGAAAAGCTGGTGCAGGAAGCCTTGGAAAATCTGATGAAAGACCGCACCTCGCTGGTGATTGCTCACCGCCTTTCCACCATCAAGAATGCCGATGTGATTTGTGTGATGGAAGCCGGCAAGATTATTGAGATGGGCAAGCACGAAGAGCTTCTAGCGAAGCAAGGACAATATTACAAGCTGCACAATATGCAGAATTTCTAGGAGGAAACATCTTCCCAACAAAAAAGCCTCTCCAATCTGATTGGAGAGGCTTTTGATTCTATTGGCAGTACTGACTACTCAGGTGAGATACACTCAGTAGGACATACGTCAGCGCAAGAACCACAGTCTGTGCAAAGGTCTGCGTTGATTACATAGATATCACCCTCAGAAATTGCTTCAACAGGGCATTCGTCAATACATGTACCGCATGCGATGCAGTCGTCTGAAATTACATAAGCCATAATTTTGTTTTTAATTTGATTAATACTCGTATTTTCAAGGGCAAATTTAGAAAGTTTATGGAGTTCGCAAGCAATCTAAGCTTAATTTGTTGCCAATCTAAATAAGACAGAACCCTGTCAGATAAGACTAAGCCCTATCGGGTGGAGAGTGCAAAGAAAGAATAAAAGTGGGGGTCAGCGTATTATTTGTTTGTTTCCCCACTTTGATTTCTTATTTTTGCAGGCTAATAACGAACAGTTTCATGTTGAATCGGATTTTAATCAGAACATACTACATAATAGCACTCCTTTTTGTGGCGAGCTTTACTTGGGCACAAGATGCACCAGAGAAGGTGTTGTCGTTTGAGGCTATCGCTGATTCGCTCGACCAAAATTCGCTGATTGCTCCCCTCGGTGAGCCCAGCGATTCGCTTCGAGTGATGCATGCGGATTCACTTCGACAAGACTCCGTGCAGGTGCATGATGAAAGTAGCGAATCGGCAATTAAATCAACCATCACCTATAATGCCACAGATACGATTTTTATATCGGCTGCCGAAAGAAAGGTCTATCTCTATAAGAATGCAAAGGTGAGCTATGAGGATATTGAGCTGACAGCTTATTACATCGAGCTCGACATGGACACCAAAGAGGTGTATGCCGAGGGATTAACTGATTCGCTGGGCATCACAACAGAAGAACCAAAGTTTAAGCAGGGAAATGATGAGTTTGACTGCACTACCCTGCGCTATAATTTTGAATCGCAAAAAGGGATTATTCAAGGGCTTGTTACCGAGGAAGGCGAAGGATTCATCCATGGCGACCGAGCCAAAAAGATTGATAGTGATAGCTTCATTTTGAAGAACGGAAAATATACGACTTGTAATGCCGACCACCCACACTTTTACCTGCGAATGACGAAGGCGAAGGCGGTGTCAAACAAAAAGTTTGTAACGGGTCCCGCCTATTTGGTGTTAGAAGATTTGCCCCTTTATCCATTCATGTTGCCCTTCGGCTTCTTTCCTCGCACCTCTTCCTATTCTTCGGGGATTATCATCCCTTCTTATGGTGAAGAACATAGTCGGGGATTTTATTTGCGTGGCGGTGGCTATTATTGGGCTGCGAGCGAATATTTTGATTTGAAGACCACCGCGGATATCTATTCTAAGGGCTCGTGGGCAGGATACGTAAGTAGTCGCTATCGAGTGCGCTATAAGCATAGTGGGAGCTTGAATTTGAGCTATAATGTGAATAATTATGGCGAAAAGGGATTGCCAGATTACTATAAAACAAAGGGATTTAGCGTCCGCTGGTCGCACAGTCAGGATAGCAAGGCAAATCCTAGTCAGACTTTCTCGGCAAGCGTAGATTTTTCCACTTCGAGCTATGACAAGGAAAACTCCTATGACATGAACTCTTATTTGAGTTCGCAGAAATCATCGAGCATCAGTTATAGCAAGAAGTTTGAAAACACCCCCTTCAGCATGTCTGCCAACTTGCGAGCTTCGCAAAGCACGCGTGATTCAACGGTTACGCTGGGCTTCCCCGAGATGACTTTTAGCATGTCGCGCATCTACCCATTCCGCCGAAAAAGTGTGGTGGGAAAATTGCAATTCTGGGAGAAAATTGCCGTGGGATATACAGGAAATATCAAAAACTCGATTACCGCAAAAGAATATGAAATTTTCGACCAAAACCTAATGAAGGATTGGACGAATGGTGTCAAACATAGCATCCCCATTACTCTGCCAAGCTTCAACATCTTGAAGTATGTGAATATGAGCCCTTCGTTCTCCTACAACGAGCGTTGGTATTCACGTCATCAAGAAAGTCATTATCTGCTCGACCCCACAACGGGGCAAGGCTCGCTAGAGGTGGACACCATTTACGGTTTCAGTCGAAACTACGACTATTCATTCTCTCTCAGTGCTTCGACCACTATATATGGTATGTTTATGATGACTAATCCGAATTGGAAAATAAAAGCTATTCGCCATAAAATCACACCTAGTGTGAGTGCCTCTTGGCGACCAGATTTTGGTAAGGAGCATTTCGGATTTTATGATACCTACATTGATAAAAATGGAAAAATGCAATACTACAACCGCTTTAATGGCGCTGCCTATGGTTCAGCAGGGCGTGGCGAAAGCGGAACCATCAGCTTTAGCTTATCGAATTTAGTAGAAGCGAAAGTGCTCAACACTTCGAGCAAGCGAGATACCACCGAGATGGATGAGGGGGCGAAGAAAGATATGTATAAAAAGGTCAGTATAATAGATAATCTTGGTTTCTCGGGCTCATATAATCTGGTGGCAGACTCGATGAATCTGAGCACCATTTCTATTCGAGGCAGAACGACCATCAAAGGAGTTAGTATTAACTATGGAGGAACGCTCGACCCTTATGCCGTCGATAGCGTGAGTGGTTCAAGATATAATGAGTTTATGTGGAATACCTCAGATGGTCTGCATAAATTGGGGCGACTGACTAGTGCGAACCTTTCCTTTTCGCTTTCTTTTAAATCGAAAGACAAAGGAGCGAAGAAAGGTGCAGAGGGAGAAACAGAAGAAAAAGGTGATGGACGAGGGCTTGATGGCATTGAAACCTATGTGCCCGATATAGAGCACGACCCGATGGCTAATGGATTAGCCACGGGGGTAGATAAGTTTGGCAATGCGATTATCTTCCCCGGACTGAATGCTCCGAAATACTATGATTTCGATATGCCTTGGAGCATGAACATGAGTTATAGCTTTAATTATTCCAAATCGACACCCTACACCGATGCTCGAATTACGCAGAGTGTGAATGCGAGCGGAAATGTGAGCATTACGCAGAATTGGAAAGTGTCGATGACTACCAACTATGACATTCAAGCGAAGGAGTTTTCTTATACTACTTTGAATCTCACTCGTTCGCTGCACTGTTGGAACATGAGCTTTAGTTTTGTGCCTTTCGGAAATCGGAAAAGTTATAGCTTTACGCTAGCTGCTTCATCGTCGATGCTCCGAGATTTGAAAGTGGAGAAAAGCAAGAGCTGGTTTGATAATTAAAAGCCCCTTCAACTCCCCCGAGGAGGAGGGATAGAACCACAAATTTTAAATAAAATGTATAAGCAAATTAATTAATAACTCAACGCCTTTGAACTCTCCCCCAAGGGGGAGTTGGAGGGGGCTTAAAAATAAGAATATGACAATCGACAGAAACAAAATGGTAACACTCACCTATGACTTGCGCCTTGGTGGTGCTGAGGGTGAAGTAATCGAACAAGCAACAGTGGAACAACCACTGAAATTTATCTTTGGCACAGGCTTAATGCTTCCAATGTTTGAAGCTTACTTGGTGGGCAAAGCGCAAGGTGAAAAATATGAAATCAGCTTGAAAGCGCAAGAAGCCTATGGCGAGCGTGATGAAGAAGCGGTGGTGGAATTGCCAAAAGACATCTTCGTTGTGGAAGGTAAATTCGACGATGAGATGATTGCCGTGGGCAATCATGTGCCTATGATGACACAAGAAGGACACCGCATGAACGGCTTAGTGCTGGAAGTAACCGATGAAATAGTGAAAATGGATTTCAATCACCCGCTAGCGGGCGACGATTTGTTTTTCTCAGGCGATATTATCGAGGTGCGTGATGCTACTGACGAAGAAATTGCAGCAACAATGAACCACGGCTGTGGTGGCGGTTGCAACTGTGGCGATGGTGATTGCGGTGATGGCTGCGATTGCGACGATGATAAAGATGCTGGCTGCTGTGGTGGCGGTTGCGATTGCCATTAATTTAGTGGTTAGTTATTAGTTGTTAGTTAGCTGTGCCATAATCACCGTTAGGTCACTAACAACTAATCACTAATCACTACCAACTAACAGCTCATGAACACATTTGGACAACTATTTCGCTTGACTTCCTTTGGAGAATCGCACGGCAAAGCCGTGGGAGGAATCATCGACGGCTGCCCTGCGGGCTTAGCGATTGATGAAGACTTTATTCAGCAAGAACTAGATAGACGGAAACCGGGGCAGTCGAAGATTACAACGCAACGCAAAGAAGGCGATAAGGTGGAATTTCTCTCGGGAATCTTCGAGGGAAAGACGCAAGGCACGCCCATTGCTTTTGTGGTGTGGAATGCCGACCAGCATTCGAGTGATTATAACGATATCAAAGATATCTTCCGCCCTTCACATGCCGATTACACCTATACGATGAAGTATGGCAGTAGAGACCATCGTGGCGGGGGGCGCTCATCGGCACGAGAAACGATTGCTCGTGTGGTGGCAGGGGCTGTGGCAAAGCTTTTGCTTCGCCACTATGGCATCAACGTGCAGGCTTTTGTGAAAAGCGTAGGCAATGTGGAGTTGGCAAAGAGTTACAAGGAATTGGACTTATCGCTCACTGAAACCAACATCGTGCGTTGCCCCGACGCTGAGGTGGCAGAGCAGATGATTGCACGCATTGAGGAAGTGAAAAAGGATTGCGATACCATTGGAGGTGTGGTGCAAGCTGTCATCACAGGCGTGCCTGTGGGACTGGGCGAACCCGCTTTTAATAAGTTGCACGCCGACTTGGGCGCAGCTATGCTGGGCATCAATGCGGTAAAAGGTTTTGAGTATGGTTCGGGCTTCGAGGGCACAAAGCTTATCGGCTCCGTGCATAATGATATTTTCGAGCGCACCGCCAAAGGCGTGCACACGAAAACGAATCATTCGGGTGGCGTTCAAGGCGGCATCAGCAATGGCGAGGATATTTATTTCAACGTAGCCTTTAAGCCCGTGGCTACTTTGCTCAAAGCGCAGCCCACGATTGATAAAGACGGCAAACCCGCAGTAATTAATCCCAAAGGGCGGCACGACCCTTGTGTATTGCCTCGTGCAGTGCCCATCGTGGAGGCAATGGCGGCACTCGTGATTGCCGACCATTACTTGATCAATCGGGCTAGCCGATTGTAACAAAACGAAAAGAGATGTTGCCTAGGCAACATCTCTTTTCGTTTTCAGTTTAATAGTGTATCGTTTTCACCTCCACCTTTTCTCCTAAGAACATTTCGGCACGGCTTTTAAAAAGTTCAGCATTTTCAGTGGTGAAATATTTCACTTCGCCACACTTGCTAATTTGCGCATCCATCTCAGGATGTCGCTCCAGATAATCCACCAAGCTTTCAGCCACCACCTCACCTTGCGCCACCACTTCGATGGCTTTGCCTTGCAAAGCCTCTTTGATATGCTCCATCAGCAGCGGATAGTGCGTGCAGCCTAGGATGATTTGATCGATTTGATCGTCTTGCTCAAGCAAGCGATTCAAATCACGGCTGATGAAATATTGCGCAGCAGGGGTTTCGATTTCGTTGTTCTCTACAATTGGCACCCACATCGGGCAAGCTTGCTGCACGCAAGAAGAGATGCGTCCCCCACTCCATTTGCTAAACTCAATGGGATAGGACTCCGAAGCCACCGTGCCAGCGGTGGCGAGCACGCCCACATGTCCGCTTTGAGATTGCGCCGACACCCATTCGATGCTTGGGCGAATCACACCCAGCACCCTTCGGTCGGGAGCAAGCTGAGGCAAGTCGCGCTGCTGAATGCTCCGCAAGGCTTTAGCCGAAGCTGTGTTGCACGCCAAGATGACGAGATGGCAACCACGACTAAAAAGCTCCTTTACTGCTTCGAGTGTATATTCATAAATCACATCAAAGGAGCGAGTGCCGTAGGGCGCACGCGCATTGTCGCCCAAATAGATAAAATCATATTGAGGCAAATGCTTACGCAGCTCTTTTAAGATTGTCAATCCGCCATAGCCAGAATCAAAAACACCGATGGGTTGGTTCATATATTTTGTTTTAGCCCCCTCCAACTCCCCCAAGGGGGAGAGTTAAAGACATAAAGTTTAAAAATCGCGGTGCAGCCAAAGCTATTTAAATAAATTCTTCAATGCATTGCCGACATCTTCCACCACTTTCGATGAGTTTTCTTTCACCGACTTTTTGAGTTCTTCAGCAATCAAGTCCTTGGCTTTGTTTAAGTCAGGCGACACAGTTGGCTTGGTCATTTCGCCTTTGATGTTCACTCCGATAGGATAGGCATTAAGTTTGTTTGCACCAGGAATCACATTAAGCACATTAGCAATATCGCTGCTCAGGTCAGCTTTATTGATGGTGAAGTCAAGATTTAAATCCATCGTTTGGTCAGCCATCACCTCGCCCGAAACCGACACTTCTTGTCCTGCAATGGTGGTGCTAAACGGTTTCACCAAAGCATTGCCATTGGCGATGCTAAAGTCGGCAGTAAAATCTTTCAAGGCGAGATTATTCAGTTTCTCGGTTTTCAGCACTGCATTGAGCATACCGATTGTTTCGGTTTTAGCGAGCTGCACATTCTTAGTTGTGAGCTTGCCCGAACCATTGAGCGAGCGAGCAATCGGCGACAGCTGTTCATCGAGCTTACCCGCGAGCTTCATGCTTGCCGAGAGGTCGCCCGTGCTATTCTTAGCAATGGGCACATATCGGCGGAATGCCGAGAATGACTCATAAGCCGCAGGAATAGTGAATCCATTGGCATTGATTGCGAAATCGAAATCCGCTTCTTTCATTGAGGGAGCAACATAGCTACCGGTTACTTTCAAGTCGCCGCCCAGTAAGTTCATACCTAGATTATTAAGCATGACTTTTTGGTTTGCCACCGTGATTAACCCGTTGATATCGGTGATATTCATTTCATCAAACAGCACCTTATTCATCTTCGCATTAAATGTCAAATCGAGTTTGTCGGGCACTTGGAAGATGAGTGTGCTATCAGAAAACTCCACCGTTTCGACCGTCTCTACCGTTTCGACTGTTTCTGTGCTTTCGGGCATCATAGCCATCAGCTCGTTGCAATCAATCAGCGAAGAGTTGAGTGAGAATTTCCCTTTGAGTGTTTGATTTTTGAAGGCATAGCCGAGATAATTCGACACGTTTCCGTTGAAGGTAAAATCGCTTTTGCCCACTTTTGCTGCAAATGAGCTCATGTCGATAGTCGAGCTACTAATCTTCACCGAGCCGCTTGCCAGCTCGATAGGCGCCTTGAAGTCGGGTGATTGAAACACAAAGTTATCGAATGCAATTGTGCCGTTGGCACTGATTTTGTCGTAGGCTTCATTTTCCACTGCCGACATTTTTCCTGCCAACGCAACATTTCCATCGAGCTTTCCTTTCAGCTCGATGCTGTCCATCGGAATCGCATCTTTGAGCGAGGCGAAATCGAGTTTTGCACTCATGCGAGCGTCGAAAAACAAATCGCTCATTGGCGTTTTCAGCAGCACTTGGGCGTCAATAGGATTACTGCGCACCTCGGCATGCGCCTTCGAGATGTTCACCACTAGATTATCCAAATCTCCTTGTGGCTGATTGATATTCATCGCCAAGTTAATTTTTTCCACCTTTTCAGGCATCTCGGCATATTGCAGCGTTGAGTTGTTCACAAAAAGATTGAAGTCCATCGCTGGATAATCTTCGCCATACATATACCCTTTCACCGAGCCATTGAATCCTGCTTCACCCACAGCCGTTACCCCTTCGAGATACTGCCGATAGTCAGCAGGCACGAGCGCCAGAATCGTTGCGAAATCAGATTGAGGCACCTCCATATTTACATCGAAAGTCATGGTGTCTGATGGCATTGCGAATCCGCCAGTGAGATTGATTGGCAGTTCATTGAGGAAAAATTTCGAATCTTCAAACTCAAAGCTGAATGCATCCATATCAGCCATCAGCTTACTATTGAGAGCCAGCGCCACGCTTGAAATATAGCTAGTTCCGTCATAATTGACCAATAATTCGGTTACCTTTCCATCAATGATGAAAGTGGTGAGCATGCCTTGCATCGAACCCGAGACATCGAGATTAATGTCTTTCAACTCTAGGTGCATGGGCAGCGTTTCATCAATATAGGCGAGGCTGAGATTTTTCACTTGAATTGAATTGAGCGAAAGTGCAAAGTCTGACGCTTCGGTTTCTTCCACAGCAATTTCCGTTTCTTCTTCGCTTGCAGGCACAATATCCCAATTGGCAGCTCCGTCTTTATTCACCATCAGATTTACTTGGGCATCGCTGAGTGCAATCATGGCAATTTGCAGCCCTTCGTCGCTGAATAAATCTTTCAGCGAAAGTTCGGTGGAAAGTGATCCGATGGATGCCATTGTTTCGCCTTCAAATTCGCCTTTGCCGATGAGCGAGAAGTCCACCAATTCGGCACTCACCTTCGGAAAGGAACGGAAGATGCTCAGCTTGAAGTCGGCAAACTCCACCTGCGCATCTACATTTTCATTGATGAGGGTTTTCACTTTCACAAGGATAGCATCCTTATAAATCATCGGCAGCACTATCGCTGAACCGACAAGAAGAAGCACCACCACGAGGATGGCAATTAAAACTTTTTTCATGTTATGATATTTAAGCCCCCTCCAACTCCCCCAAGGGGGAGGGCTAGAGGCACTGAGTTTATTTAATTTACTATCTATTTTTCATGTTTGTGGTTCGCCCCTCCGAAGGGGCTTTGAGCTAGCATAAACAACGCTGTTTGAATTGTCCGTTCCACATTATGCTCACGATTTGAAGTGAAGTGATATGTTTTCACCTCTATTTTCTCGTGGCTTGCCACGGCAATACACACTGTGCCCACCGGCTTTTCAGCGGTTCCACCATCGGGTCCTGCCGTGCCTGTGGTGGCAATAGCATAGTCGGTGTCCATCAGCTTCATCACCCCTTGCGCCATTTCGATGGCGGTTTCTTCGCTCACTGCGCCATGTTTCCGAAGTGTTTCGGGGCGCACACCAAGCACTTTTTCTTTGATATGATTATCATAGGCAACAATTCCCCCTTGGAAATAAGCTGATGCGCCAGGGTGAGCAGCGAAGGCATGCGCAAGTTTTCCGCCAGTGCAGCTTTCCGCCACAGCAATTGTCTTGCCTTGAGAGCTGAGCATTTTACCGATTGTCTGCCCCATTTCCTCATCCTCACAGCTGAAAATATTTGAGCCAATGATTACTTGTAATTTTTCGACCTCCTCAGCAATTATTGCTTTCATTTTTTCCTCATCTTCGCCCCAAACCGTCAGCCGAAGGCGCACCAAAAGTTGATTGGGCAAATATGCCAATTTCATATTTTGAGGGAGATTATCTTCCCAGTCGCTGATTTTTTCGGCTAGCAGACTTTCAGGCACACCATATACTATAATAGTCTGATGAAAAATTGCGGCATGATTTGTCCGTTCAGCCAAGCGAGGAAGCACATGGGTTGTCATGATGTGTTTCATCTCATAGGGCACGCCAGCCATCGACACAAACACCACGCCCTCTTTTTCAAACCACATGCCCGGGGCAGTTCCTTCGGCATTCGACAACACGGCACACACATCAGGCACAAGCGCTTGGTCTTTGTTGAGTTGAATCATCTCAATGCCTCGTTTTGCCAATCGCTGCTCGATGGCATGCAGCGTTGCGTCGTCATAATGCATTTGGCTGTTGAAATATTCACACAATACTCGCTTGGTGATATCATCCTTCGTCGGACCTAGTCCGCCAGTTATTAAAACAACATCTGCATTGTTTTGCGCTTCTTGGAGCGCCTTCAAGATGTGCTCACGGTCGTCATGCACCGAAGTGATTTGAAAAATATCAATGCCCAACAAGTTGAGCTGCTGCGCCATCCACGCTGAGTTAGTATCGACAATCTGCCCGATGAGAATTTCATCGCCAATGGTTATTATTTCAGTTTTCATGTTGCCTGTTTAGCATTAGCTGTCCGCAAAAATAAACAAAAAAAGCTAGTCGCAAGATTATTTGCGGGGAATATCCGTAAATAAAAAAGGGAGCGCACGGAGATGTTTGGCAATTTGCGCCATTGCAGATGCGCAATGGCGCAGATTCACCACAATTTGAGCTATTGCAGACGCACAATGGCTCATATTCTCCACAATTTGAGCCATTGCAAACACGCAATGACTCAGATTCTCCACAATTCGAGCCATTGCAGACACGCAATGACTCATATTCTCCACAATTTGCGCCATTGCAAACACGCAATGACTCAGATTCTCCACAATTCGAGCCATTGCAAACGCGCAATGGCTCAAATTGCGCTTAGACGAATTATAAATAACAACTACACCTTGCTGATTTTCTGCCAGTTGAAAATATTTTCAAAAAAAAATCTCTGAAAAATGCCAAAAGCAGGTCGAGGAAGCAGGTAAATTGCTTTTAGAAATTTTATATTTGCCAGTCTTAGCAGTCAAAACACTATTCTGACAACAAAAAAACAGCTCACATGAACAAATTTGCAATCATTGTGGCAGGAGGAAGCGGCACACGAATGGGCAGCAACATCCCCAAACAGTTTTTACCCCTTGATGGCATGCCTATTTTGATGCACAGCTTAACTGCATTTCATGCGTTTGATGCTGAGATGCAACTAATATTAGTTTTGCCATCATTTCAGGTTTCCTATTGGGAGAAGCTTTGCGAAAAGCATCACTTCAAACTAGCGCATCGAATTGTGGCTGGGGGCAATTCTCGTTTTCAATCCGTCAGAAACGGCTTGGAGAGCATCGCTGAAAAAGAAGGTATTGTTTTTATTCACGATGGTGTGCGCCCGTTGATTTCGCTAGAAACCATCAAAAACTGCTATCTCACCGCCACCGAAAAAGGAAATGCACTGCCCGTAGTGCCTCTCGTTGATTCAATTCGAGAGCTAACAGACGGACAAAGCACGCATAAAGACCGTGCCAATTATCGGCTCGTGCAGACCCCACAAACGTTTCTTCTTGCTGAAATCAAAGCAGCATTTCAACAAAAGGAATGTCCCCTATTCACCGATGATGCCTCGGTGCTGGAAGCGGCAGGAGGAAAAATCAATCTGGTGGATGGGAATAGCGAAAATATCAAAATCACCACCCCCAAAGACTTAGCGCTAGCGGAAATACTCATCAAACAAAAATAGACCGAATGAAAAAAAATATAGTTGTGCTCACAGGAGCCGGAGTGAGCCAAGAAAGCGGATTGAAAACCTTCCGAGATATGGATGGACTGTGGGAAAACTACGACATCATGGATGTGTGCACTCCCGAGGCTTGGCAGCGCAACCCCGTGTTGGTCAATAATTTCTATAACGACAGGCGGAAGCAAGCGCAATCAAGCAAGGCTAATCAAGCCCATATTTTATTAGCTGAATTAGAAAAGCATCACGAGGTGCACATCATCACTCAAAATGTTGATAATCTGCACGAGCAAGCGGGCAGCAAGCATGTGTTGCACTTGCATGGCGAATTGCAGAAAGTGCGCAGCAGTGTTGATGAGAATTATATCGTGGAACTTGATGGATGGGAGTTGAAAATTGGAGATTTATGCCCTAAAGGCTCTCAGCTTCGCCCGCATATCGTGTGGTTTGGCGAGGCTGTTCCTGCCATGAACGAGGCTATTGAGCTGGCAACTCAAGCTGATATATTATTAGTGATTGGCACATCGCTAAATGTCTATCCTGCGGCTGGATTGGTGAATTATGCGCCCCAATCATGCCAGATTGTGGTCATCGACCC
Source organism: Mangrovibacterium sp. (assembly GCA_047974225.1). Taxonomy (GTDB): domain Bacteria; phylum Bacteroidota; class Bacteroidia; order Bacteroidales; family Prolixibacteraceae; genus JBKEDC01. Next base: position 12,560 of record JBKECD010000057.1, on the reverse strand, counting down.
CCATCGCCCTCCCGTCTATCAATCAGATGTGCTTTTCATCGAAGAAAAAGCGAGTGTTGGGATGAAAAAATTCATGGAATGGCTATCCTAATTTTCTTGATTATTTTATGAAGGCTTCCTGAGGGAAGCCTTTTTTATGATGTATATTTAATAACGCCGCCATTTCTTCATGAGCCACCAGCCCGAGTAAATCACCAAACAACTCTCTTTCATCATAGTTACTCTCCTGATCACTTCCTTCTTTGTCAAAAAGATTAAACTCCGGCATCAATCGGCAAGATAATAAGTAAGATATTTCGCGGTAAATTCGATTGCAAATATCATCATCTTCATCCTCAAAGCAAACATTCGGATTTGCACCATTCTTCAACAAAGTTTCCACTTCGTCAAAATCAAAACACTGCGCTCGACTGTATAACCTCAAATCAATTTCTCGAAATCCTTTTTTTAGATAATAGTCTATTGGCTCCCAAAACGCAAACTCAAAACTTTCGGGGTCATCGGGGTCATTACAATAAAAATACTCATAATAAGAATTGTATTCTAACTTTCGATCTAATATCCTCCCCTCGCCTTCTGCTTGCCAAAAATCTAACAGCTGATTTACACAAACTCTATTTCTTTCAACCAAAGGCATTGATTTTTCACTCCACCCCTCAGAAAACCAAAACCGATGATTCAACAAAGTCAAGTTGGTCAAATCAATCTTGCAATATTCATCAATTGGGTAATCATTCTTTCTTGCGTAGATTTTAGGATATTGCTGCTTAATTTCACAAAGACGATCAACATCATTGAAAAAAATGGCAATAAATAAATTCTCTAACTGACACTCTCTCATTTTACTTTTTATTCGTGATTTTCTGTCTAAAATATCATGCCACCGCAATTAAAGACCATGCAAATGCATTAAGCGTCAGAACAACAGCAAGCGTTTTTCGCATCCACGGATATTGCTTATAATATGGATGAGGGGTTGTCCCTTTGGGAGCAATTCCGGTGCAGATGAAATACACAAAAATAGGAATTATTGCTAGCCATGAAAGGAAATCGAATAACAATTGAGGCATATGCCTAACTACACTTAGAAGATAACCAAATGTAGCCATCAGCAATGCTCCAACAAAGAGAAGGAGATAGAAAATTATTATTGCCTGAATCAGCATAGCATCTGTATTGGTTATTGTTTTCGCAAAGCTATATAATATTGCTGAGAAAAGCAACTATGACAAAAGGCTGCTTCTTTCATTCAATCTCCTGAATCCGCTCCACCTGCCGATTCAGAAAATAATCTGCATAGGGACTGTAATCTTCTGTTTCATAAAAAGCAATCAGGGCTTTTCTGTAATTCAAGATGTCGGAATCCTTAGCTGAATAGACGGGGATAAGGTCGGCATTCATCAGGACAATGCTTTCCATCATGCGAGCAGTGCGCTTGTTGCCATCAATGAACGGCTGCAAGCGAGCCAAATTGCAATGCAAGAAAACGGCTTTCTCTAAAGGATTGGTGTATTCTCCTTGCTGAAAAAGAAGCTCATTCAACTTACTCGATATTTCTTGTGGATTCTTCGGCGGAACATATGCTGTCCCACTAATACGAACTGCACGAGCCCGCAATACTCCTGATTCTTCAGTGGAAACCAATCCTGTAGAAATCGCTTGATGCACTCGAAATAAGGTGCGTTCATCAATGGCTTCTCGATTCTTCCCTTTATGAATGTATTCCAACTCGGAAGTAAAGGTGTTGTGCAAATTTTTGAGCATCTTGGCATCCTCATACCGCTTTTCAGAAGTAATGCCGTCCTTTAATAAAGCTTCAGTTTCCACATAAGTATAGGTGTTGCCCTCAATCTTTCCCGAATAGTAGCACCACACCACAGCCAAGTCCCTCAGTTCACTGGAGTAAAGTTCCGACAACTTTGCCAAAGGACTCTCGATGATGAAAGCGGCTCTTTGCTGTTGTTCTTCGTTGAATATCGTTTGCATAGATTGGTTTTTAATCCCTGCAAAAGTAAATATAAAAATGCATATGACCACAAGCTAGTTAAGTCTTCTGTTAATTCATTTGCTCGCTTTTCAGATAATCGAATCTCTTTGCCCTGCTTTCCGCAAAAAAATATATCTTTCGCAATGAAGCTGTAAGCTTTAGGCGATAAGCTATAAGCTTTAGGCGATAAGCTGTAAGCTCTTTAAAACAATTGCATCATGGAAGAACACATAAAAAATGAATGGGCAAGGCTGCAAAGTTTCACCCTCGATTTAAACGAAAAAGATAAAAAGCATCTTCACAAGGCTTTCCAATTTGCTCATCAAACGATTGGGACTAAAACCAATGAACGAGGTGAAAGCCTATTGGCTCATGCCCTTGATGTGGCGTGCATCGTGGCGAATGAAGTGGGCTTGGGCATTGATTCCATCATCTCGGGATTGATGCACAATGTGCCTTATCTGAAGAATGATAATCATGTCAGCATTGAAAGTCTCGAAAGTGAGTTTGGGCAATATGTGGGCAATATTCTTCGGGGAATGGAGAAAATCAATCAGCTGGGCACCGACACGGTGGAGCTACACCCCGAGAACTATCGCAAACTCTTGCTCGCCTTGGCAGGCGATGTACGCGTGATTTTGGTGAAAGTGGCAGACCGATTGAGCGTAATGCGTCATTTAGAAGATTGCCCCACGGCTTTTCAGCAAAAGATTGCTTCGGAAACAGCGGTGCTCTATGCGCCCCTCGCCCACCGCATGGGACTATATAATATCAACTCGGAATTGCTCGACTTGTGTCTGAAATACAACAATCCGAACGCTTATAACTTAGTGTTTAATCGTTTGGAAGAGTCGAAGCGAGAGCGAGAACTCTTTGTGGCGGAATTTGTGAAGCCTATCGAAGATAAGCTCAAAGCCAAAGGCTTTAAGTTTAAGATGAAGGCACGCACGAAAGCCATCAACTCGATTTGGAAAAAGATGGAGAAACAGAAGATTTCATTTGATGAGGTCTATGACATCTTCGCCATTCGTGTGGTGCTCGATTCGCTGCCCGAGAATGAAAAATCGGAATGCTGGCAGGTTTATTCCATCGTAACGGACGAATATCAGGCGAACCCCAAGCGGATGAAAGACTGGATTTCTGCACCTAAAGACAATGGATATGAGAGTTTGCACGCCACTGTGTTTGGTCCGCATGACCGATGGGTGGAAGTGCAAATCCGCACCATGCGCATGGACGAAGTGGCGGAAAAGGGTGTGGCAGCTCACTGGAAATATAAAGGCGGTACGGGTGGTGCAAACATCGAGAAGTGGTTGGCAGGAGTGCGTGAAATCCTCGAGAACCCCGATATTGATGTGGTGGACTTCATTGATGAGTTCAACACCGATGTGTATGCCGATGAGATATTTGTGTTTACCCCCAAAGGCGATTTGCGTCGCTTGCCTGCCGGAGCGAGCTTGCTCGATTTCGCCTATGAGATTCACTCGGGCGTGGGCGATAAGTGTGTGGGCGGATTGGTGGACGGCAAGAAAGTAACGCTGAAACACAAGCTCAAAAATGGTCAGCAAATTTCCATCGACACGTCCAATAATCAAAAGCCGAAACTTGATTGGCTCGATTTTGCTGTAACGAGCAAGGCACGCAACCGCATCAAAGCTAGTCTGAATGAAGAGCGCAAGCGTGAAGCTGCCAACGGCAAAGAGATGTTGGTGCGCAAGCTCAAAAACTGGAAGATTGACTATAATGATGAGCTGATTCGCATCCTTTTGAAGCACTACAAGCTGAAATTGGCGCAAGATTTATACTATGATATTTCGGTGGGCAAAATCGACACGCTCAACATCAAGCAAGTCATCAACCAAAAAGAGGAAGACGAAAAAGAAAGCAAACTTCGCTTAGTGCAGGAAGAGCTGCCCGAAGCGGAAAACAAGGAAGTGAAGTTCAGTAGCGATGATGATTATCTGATTATCGACAATAATATTAAACAGGTAACCCACACGCTCGCCCCTTGTTGCAGTCCGATTCTGGGCGATGATATCTTTGGTTTCGTAACGATTAAAGAGGGCATAAAGATTCACCGTCGTAGCTGTCCGAATGCCCCACAGATGTTTGAGCGATACCCCTATCGGGTGATTCCTGCCAAATGGCGAGGCACAGAGAGCAACAGTTCATTTCAAGCCACCATTCGAGTTTCGGGCAATGATGATATGGGCATGATGTCGCAAATATCCTTAGTTATCGCTAAAGATGCCGGCGTTTCGATGCGCTCGGTGAACATGGATAGCTCCGATGGCGAGTTTGAAGGCACAATTCGTGTGTTTGTGAAAAGTGCCGACCATCTGGGCATGGTGATGAAGAAGTTGCAGAACATCAAAGGCATAAAGCACGTGTCGAGGGCGGACTAGGGAGTTAGGAGTTAGGAGTTATGAGTTAGGAGTTGTGAGTTAGGAGTTAGGAGTTAGGAGTTAGGAGTTAGGAGTTAGGAGTTAGGAGTTAGGAGTTATGAGTTAGGAGTTATGAGTAGAGAGTGGAGAATTGAGAGTGGAGAATGCAGGGTTGCTAGCCCGCTAGGGCTTAAATCTTAGTAGCCCTGGGTTTCAACCCAGGGTAAGAGAATCTCCCCACCCCCAAGCCCCATAGGGGCGGCATATTTATAAGTCTGGAGTTGGGCTGCGCCAGTGTGTAGCCCCGTACTTGTAAACTTGTGTACTTGCGAACTCGAAAGAAAAAACAGTAAGTACATTTACTTAACTATTTTTAATCGTGCAAAGTATTGACAATATCAAAAATCGCCTTATCTTTGCATTACGTTTTTTTCATAAGTTTAGGTTTAGTTAGGTTAGTTAATGAGAAAAGGTGGTTCGCGCAAGCGGCCGCCTTTTTGTTTTTCAAGGAGTTAGCTCACTCGATTTACGACTAAATTCTGCGTTAATACCACTCCATTCTTTCTTGATTTCGCTTCTAATTGTCGATGCAATGCTGTATCTTTGTGGAAATGTTTGACGAGAAAACGGAATCTTAATAATGGAACTTTTTATAAACACAGAGTACATCCAATGGCTCAATGAGATAAAATCTCGTATCCGGAAAGCACAAATCAAAGCTACGCTTGCCGCCAACCAAGAAATGATCATATTCTATTATCAGCTAGGAGAGCTGATTTCTTTAAAACTCAATGCATCATCATGGGGCGATAAAGCAATCGGACAACTTGCAAAGGATTTGAAGAGTGAATTTCCTGCCATGAGCGGCTTCTCTCGAACTAATCTGTATTACATGAAGCAATTCTTTGAATTTTGTAATCGGATAATTGTCCCCCCTGTTGAGGGACAAATTTCAAATGAGTTTATCCCCCAGTCTGGGGAACAATTAGCCAATCAGATACTCTGCCGCCTGCCATGGGGACATACAAAAGCTCTGATTAGCAAAGTAAATTCATTTGACGAGCTTGTGTTCTATACTCACGAAATTATTGCAAATAATTGGAGTCGTGACATTTTTGAACTACAGATAAAAAACCAACTATATCACCGACAAGGAAAATCCATCACCAATTTTTCTTCGACACTGTCAGAACAAATGGCGCAAAAGGCGCAACAAACACTAAAAGATCCGTATCTATTTGATTTTGTCAGCTTATCCAAACCTTACATAGAGCGAGATATAGAAACTCAACTTGTAAATCACATTTCTAAATTTCTGCTAGAACTTGGTAAAGGATTTGCATTCTTAGGGCAACAATACCACATTGAAGTAGCTGGAAATGACTATTATATAGACCTGCTATTTTACCATGTCATCTTGAAATCGTATGTAGTCATAGAGCTAAAAAATACCCGTTTCATTCCAGAATATGCAGGTAAACTTAATTTCTATTTATCTGCAGTAGATAGCTTAATTAAGAGAGAGGATGACAATCCTACGATCGGAATTCTACTTTGTCGCGATAAAAACAACATAGAAGCTGAATTCGCTCTGCGAGACATCAATAAACCTATAGGAGTATCTGAATTTCAACTCACTGAGATATTGCCAGAAAACCTAAAATCAAGTTTCCCTAGCATCGAAGAACTTGAAAAAGGATTAAACTTATCGCAAGAAAGTAACAACTAAATCGCTAATCAAATCATGAAAACACCCATCCATATCATCGAAAAATACAACAAGCCCATTCCTCGATACACGAGCTATCCGCCTGCTAATTTCTTCGACACCAACTTCTCGACTGCCGATTATCTCGCTGCCGTGGAGGAATCAAATGACTTGAATCCGCAGAACATATCGCTCTATGTGCACATCCCGTTTTGCACAAGCCTGTGCTATTATTGCGGTTGCAACACGCACATCAGCAGAAGTTCTGAGCTCCAACGCCAATATATTGATGCGCTGAAAAAGGAAATCAGAATGATTGCGCCACGCATCGACAAAAGCCGAAAGGTGTCGCAAATTCACTGGGGCGGAGGTACGCCCAATGCGCTACCAGTGGCGATGATTGGTGAAGTGATGGCGGTCTTTCGTGACGAATTTAGCTTCTTATCTTCGGCAGAAATTGCCCTAGAATGCAATCCTGCTGCGCTCGATGCCGATTATATTCAGACTCTCTATGACTTCGGCTTCAACCGCATGAGCATTGGGGTGCAAGATTTTCGCCCCGAGGTGCTCAAGGTGGTGAATCGTGAAGTGCCGAGCATTTCGATTGAAAAGCTGATTGAAATCATTCGCTCGAAAGGACAAATGTCGCTCAACCTTGACTTCATTTATGGACTGCCTTTGCAGACGGCTGAAAGTTTCGCCAAAACCATCGAGCAAGCCATTGCGCTTGATGTGGAACGATTGGTTACCTTCTCCTATGCCCATGTGCCGTGGGTGAAGGAGGCGCAAAAGGTTTTGGAGAAACACGGACTGCCCTCGGGCGATGAGAAGTTGCAAATGTTTGAAAACTCATGGGCGCAATTGGTGGCTGCCAACTACACGCCCATCGGGCTCGACCACTATGCCAAGCAAAGCGATGCGCTCGGCAAAGCCGTGAAATCGAAAGAACTCCACCGCAATTTCCAAGGCTATTGCACCCGAGAAACCACAGGGCAGGTTTATGCTTTTGGGGTAACTGGCATCAGTCAGCTCGAAAATGTGTATGCCCAAAATGCACGCACCGTGAAAGAATATATTGCTGCCATCAACGAGGGGCAAATCATCATCGAGAAAGGCTATCGCCTGAATGAAAGCGAAAAGCTCACGCGCACCATCATCAATGAATTGATGTGCAATCAATATCTCTCGTGGGACAAATTGGCGAGCCAATTTAATCAGCCGGTGGAAAGCCTTCAAAAACAATTAGACTTTCACCACTCCAAGCTCGATGAGTTTGTGCAAGATAGACTGTTGAGCTACACCACGCACGACATCACGGTGAGCAATGAAGGGCGTTTTGTGCTCCGAAACATCGCCGCCCTCTTCGACTTAAACTTGAAAGGAACAGATAAGAAATTTTCGAGAACAATATAGATTGTGTAATTTTGTGGCATAGGAATAAAAAGAAGCAGTAATGGAAAACCAAAATATAGAGTGGAAAGAAATCTGGAATTTAGTCGATAACAACATTGTTCAGCGCATGGGAGATTCCAGAAGTTCTAACTATATATTTCCATAGATTTATTTAGACTAAACAACTTGTCGGAAATAAGTATTTGCCGGCAATTTGCCGGCAAATTGCCGGCAAATCTGAAAGTCAAATCTAATATTCAGCCAATTACATCATTTCCCAACATAAGTTATTGCCGGCAAAATTTCCGGCAAATTGCCGAATTATTGCCGAATTATTGCCGAATAAACACAATATAACATGAACCACATAGCTATCATCGGAGGAGGACTCACGGGGCTTTCTCTCGGACATCAACTGAAAAAGGCAGGAGTGCCTTTCACTATTTTTGAAAAAGCAAACCGCGTGGGCGGTGCTATTCACACCGAACACAAGGGAGGCTTTCACTTTGAAACGGGTCCGAGCACCGGACTGATGGGTTCGCCCGAACTCGCCGAACTTATCGAGGATTTGCAACTCCCTATCGACATTGCCGACGATAGTGCCAAATTCCGATGGATTTGGAAAGGCAACAGCTGGAAAACCATCCCTAGCGGACTGATTGGCGGCATCGCCACTCCCCTCTTTCGCTTTTCCGACAAGCTCCGCTTGCTCGGTGAACCCTTTCGCAAACCGGGAAACAATCCTGATGAATCACTTGCCGACATGGTGCGCCGAAGAATGGGGAAATCTTTCCTGCAATATGCTGTCGATCCGTTCGTGTCGGGCATTTACGCCGGAAACCCCGAACAGCTAGTAACGAAATATGCCCTGCCGAAACTCTACAATTTGGAGCAAAACTATGGCAGTTTCATCGGCGGATCGGTGAAAAAAGCCAAGGAGAAGAAGTCAGACTATGAGAAGAAAGCCACTAAGGTAACTTTCTCTTTCCCTCGTGGGCTGTCGGACTTGATTGATGCGCTGGAGAAAGAACTCCAAGAGCATATTGTGCTGAATGCCGAAAACCTTCATGTTTCGGAAGTCGATGGGCAATATCAAGTCAGCTATGGCGAGCAAGAAATGCTCGTTGATAAAGTGATTTCCACCACAGGAGCTTATGCGCTGCCCGAGCTTTTCCCTTTCCTTCCGAAAGAAAAGATGGACAAAATCTCGTGTCTGACCTATGGCAAGGTGGTGCAAGTATCGGTGGGCTTTGATAAGTGGAATGGCATTCCGCTGAAAGCTTTTGGCGGACTAGTGCCATCGGTGGAGAATCGAAATATCTTGGGGGCGTTGTTTCTTTCTTCGTTCCTCAAAGGCCGTACGCCCAAGGGCGGAGCGTTGCTCTCCATCTTCTTAGGCGGCATGCGCAAACCCGAAATGGTGGAGAAATCCGAAGAAAAGCTACTCGAAATTGTGCGCACCGAGATTTGCGATATGTTTCGCCTGAATGAATGGAACCCATCGTTAGTGGAGATTCGTCGCCACCGCAATGCTATTCCGCAGTATGAAGCTGATTCCGAAGCTCGCTTGAATGCCATTGCTGAAATCGAAGCGGAATATCCAAATATCATTTTGGCTGGCAACATCCGAAATGGCATTTCTATGAGCGATCGGGTGAAGCAAGCGTTTGGGGTGGCTGAGATGCTTTAGCTGCGCTGCTTTGCCTGTGGCGCATGAGCTGCGATGCGCATAAGCTTCAAGCATTATCAAAACTTGCAGAATTTGCAAGTTTTGATAATGGGCTTGTTTTTAGAACCTACTTAAATGAACAAAACCAAACACTAACTCGCTACAAAACAAGATTTTCCATTCAAGCTCAAATAAACACTCAAGCATTATCAAAACTTGCAGAATTTGCAAGTTTTGATAATGTGCTTATATTTGTGCTATGAATAAAGCTATCGAACGAAAAGAATATCTTGACAAACTATTGGCTTATCAAGACAAAGACCTTATCAAAGTGGTAACAGGTTTGCGCCGTTCTGGGAAATCCACCTTGCTGGAGATGTTTAGAGACAACTTGCTATCTACTGGCATCAAATCGGAGCAAACGCAGTTTTACAACTTTGAGCTGCCCGAGAACTTTCTTGATAAATCATGGAGCGATATCTACTTCGACATCAAATCAAAACTAGTTGCAGAGGAAAAGAACTACATCTTTCTCGATGAAGTGCAGAACATAGCTAGCTTTGAGAAACTCGTCGATGGGCTTTATGCCTCTGAAAACATTGATGTTTACATCACAGGTTCGAATGCCTTTTTGCTTTCTGGCGAATTGGCGACACTGCTAAGCGGAAGATACATCGAGATTTCTATTTTACCCTTTTCATTCGCTGAATATTTAACCGCCAGAAACATCGATTTCAGCAATAAATACTTAAACTATGAAGTGTTGTTCTATGATTTTGTGAATGAAACTTCGCTCCCAAAAGGAATTGAACTTCGTGAAGAAGGCTACGATAAAATCCACGAATACCTCGAAGCGCTATATTCCACCATCATTGAAAAAGACATTGCGCAACGCCACACTATCAGCGACAAGCGAGCTTTCAACAATGTGATTAAGTTCGTTGCCTCCAGTGTTGGAAGTCCCCTATCTCCAAGCAGCATTTCGAAAGCACTTAAAGCTGATGGACAACAAATTCATCATGCGACAGTGGAAAAATACATCTCTTATCTCGTAACGAGTTTTGTCTTTTACTACGTAAATCGTTTCGACATTAAAGGAAAAAGACAACTTGCCACACAAGAAAAATATTACCTTGTGGATGCTGGTTTATTGAACATTCTCACGGGCAGAGAGCGCACAAGCAACAGAGGACACATGCTTGAAAATGCGGTCTATTTAGAGTTGTTGCGTCGAGGATATAAAATTTGGACAGGAACATTTCGAGATGCGGAGGTGGATTTTGTGGCGAAAAACCGATTCGGAAAGATTGAATATTATCAAGTATCTTGGGAAATCTCAAATCCAGAAACCGAAAAACGAGAGTTTGGCGCACTCGAAAAGATTAAAGATAATCACCCCAAATATCTGCTCTCCACAGAGTCATTCACACAAAGTAGAAATGGAATTATCCATCAAAATGTGTTTGAATGGCTGTTGAAGCAATAATTCACCTCCCCCCTGCAACCTTTTTTCCTTTCCTGCATCAGTAAGAAAAAAAACATGAACACACCCGATTGGAACGCCATCTACACGGCAGAAGCTCCGAAACTAATTGCCATCGCTCGACGATATGTGCAAGAAACCGCCACGGCGGAAGACCTTGTGCAGGAGAGTTTCATCAAGGCAATGGCGAAGTTCGGCAGCTTCAAAGGCGAGGGTAAACTCGGGGCTTGGCTTCGGCGGATTGTCATCAATGAAGCGTTGATGCACCTGCGCAAGAGCAATAGCGATACTATTGAAATCAGCACGCAATTGCCCGAAATGGAGGATGACGATGAAGTGCTGCAACTCCATTGGTCGATTGATGAATTGCTCGAAGCCATCGACTCGCTACCGGCGCACCATCGTGCGGTGTTCAACCTCTATGCGCTCGATGATTATAAACATCGAGAGATTGCCCAGATGCTCGACATCAGCGAGAACACCTCGAAATCGCATCTGATGCGGGCGCGCATTCAACTTCAATCTAAACTCGAAGCCATGGCGAAAGAAAAGAAAAAGGAACGGAAGCTCGCTGGCGCGTTCTTCTTCGGAAGCGCAGCTCCGATTGATGCAATTTTCAAGAAAGGACTGACGAATCATCAGATTAAGCCATCAGCTGCTTTTCGTGGCAACATCAATTCCGAAGCAAGCACAAGCAAAGGATTGAGCTTGACTAACAAAGTATGGATTGGAGGAGGTAGCCTCGCAGTGGCGGCAATGGCAGTGGCATTGTATTTTACAGTGCAAAGTGATGAAGATTTAGTGCGAAGTGCCGAGTGCGAAGTGCGAAGCCAACAGCTCAACATTTCAACCCCTCAACAAATAAACATCTCCACTCCTCAACAAATAAACTCCTCAACAAATAAACCTGCTAAAACTGCAACCATTTCTAAAAACCGCATCATGGAATCAGAAAACAATAATTCTGAAACCATTTTAAAAGACAACAACATGAATTTCAAACAAACTCTTGGCATGGCATTCATTGCCACTCACCTTTTCGCTGCCGATGCTTTCGCACAAGCAGGCACGGGCTACAACAGAAGCTCTTTTAAAGAAACAAAAGCTCGCAGCACGGTGCAGAAAAAGGAAGAACCGAAAAAAGAAGAGCGAACCAGTAAAGTCGAACCTGCAAAACACCACAACGCTGCGCAAGTGTCCTTCATGTATCCCGTTGGTTCAGCTGGAATGCTGTCGCCTGAGACGGAATGCGGCATCTCATTCAATGTTCTTTCGGGCATCACCCATTCGGTGAATGGCTTTGAATTAGCGGGGCTGAGCAACATGAATCGTGGTCATATGGACGGCTGCCAGATTTCGGGCATACTCAATCAAACGATGGGACACACTTCGGGATTGCAACTTTCGGGTGTTTATAATTACACCGGTGAATATTTCAACGGCTTACAGCTTTCGGGCATCTTCAACTATGCCGATTGGGAGATGAAAGGGATGCAGCTTTCGGGCATCATGAACTATGCTGGTGAGGAGATGAACGGCATGCAACTCTCACTAGTGAACTATGCCAAAACGGTGAAAGGATTTCAGCTCGGGCTCATCAATATTGCCGATTCTATCGACAGCAAGAGTGCGGGCTTGGCTCTGTTGAGCATCTATCGCCATGGCGGTTATCGGGAAATCGAGCTGTTCAGCTCTGATTATATGCTGGCTGGAGCTAACTTCAAGATTGGCTCGAAACGACTATACACCATTTTTTCGCTAGGCTATCAAAACACCGACCGCAGTCTGTGGGCGTTCGGTGCTGGCTTGGGAACTATCCTCGAACTTTCCCCTCGCTTCTGGGTTCAGCCCGAAGCCTACACGCTGGCATACAATTCAAACCCTTTCCAATATAATGACAATCTCATTCAAAGCCACCGCCTAAAACTCGGCTTCCG
>JBKECD010000031.1:0-11554 GCA_047974225.1 Mangrovibacterium sp. | reverse complement strand
TTTTTGTTTCTATGTTGCTACAATCTAGTTATTCACGAACAAATTAAATGCTTATTTTTGAAATAGGAGTTATTAGTTGTATAAACAAATAAAATAGTAGCTAACAACACCCAATTCGCCCACAAAAAAACAATTATCTTTGCCCACTCAGAAACAATATCAATATGATTCGCACACAAACCAAATATAAGCATCTTTTTTTCGACCTCGACCACACGCTTTGGGATTTCAAGTCCAACTCTGAAAGAGCCATGCGCCTGTGTTTGGGGCAACTAAACATTCTTCCTCTCCTGACTTCTTTTGCCGATTTCTTCGCTTTTTATGAAGGAGTGAACGACCGATTGTGGGACGAATATCGCCAAGGAACAACCACCAAAGAAGAATTGCGCTCACGACGATTTGCCGAACCCTTTGCGCACTTTGGCATCAAGCACGATGCCGAGCAAGCCAACAGCATCTATCTTGATTTGATGAGCGAACAAACTCAACTTTTCCCGGGCTGCACAGAGCTGCTGAGCGAGCTCAAAGTCCTAGGGTATCAGCTACACATCATCAGCAATGGTTTTGTGGAAGTGCAGCACAAAAAAATGCAGTCGGCAGGCATTGCGCATTTCTTTCAGTCGATTACCCTCTCAGAAACAGTGAGCGCTCCCAAACCCAAAGCGGCAATCTTTGAATATGCCCTCCGCAATGTCAATGCCCGCAAAAGCGAGTCAATTATGATGGGCGACGATTGGAATAATGATGTGATAGGCGCTATCAACTTTGGCATCGACGCCGTGCTTTTTCAAGCCAAACGACCAAACTACACAGAGGTTCTGCAAATAGAAGATTACAATGCTTATAGCACATTGCATTTAGACCGTTCGCCCAAATGCCAATGTTTTTGGGTGGCAAATTTGCTCGATATTATTCCGCTTTTAGCGCATTAATAGCCGAAATAGTGTATTTTTGAAAAATCAAACCCTTATTCATATCAATTGATGAGCCAAAAATTAAGTTTACAGCAGAAAATGCTCCAGCGACTGTCGCCACAGCAAATCCAGCTAATTCAACTGTTGGAAGTCCCCACCATGGAGCTTGAGCAACGCATCAAAAGGGAAATCGAAGAAAATCCACTGCTCGAAATCGACGACAAATCAAATGAAGAGACGGAAGACGAAGAATTTAATTTCACCGATGAACTCCCCGAATATAAACTTTATGTAAACAATCGCTCGGTAAATGACGAGCGACCCGATTATGTGGAGCAAGACTCCGCTAGCTTCTATGATGTGCTGAGCGAACAACTGCACCTGCTTGAGCTCGATGAGCAAGATATGCACTTGGCAGAATACATCTTAGGAAATATTGATGAGGAAGGCTATCTGCGCCGCGACATCTATGCTATTGTCGATGATTTGGCCTTCAACCTCAATCTCGACGTTGCCGAATCGAAAATCGAACACCTCTTGAGCCTTGTGCAACAACTCGACCCCGCAGGAGTGGGCGCACGTGATTTGCAAGAATGCCTAACACTTCAACTTCAACGCAAGCACAAATCGGAGGCGGTGCAGTTAGCATCGCTGATTGTGTCGAGGTATTTCGACCTACTCTCGAACCGTGCCTATGCAAAAATTCAAAAAGCATTGTCGCTTTCCGAAGAGCAACTCAAAGAAGCTCTCGACGAAATTCACAAGCTCAACCCCAAACCCGGCAATGCCGCAACAGCAGCGCAGAAAAATCCGATAAGCATCATTCCTGATTTCATCTTGGAATATCAGAATGGCGAAATGCTGCTTAGTGTCAATAATCAAAATGTGCCCAACCTCCGAGTGAGCGAGCACTATCTGGCAATGATGCGCGAGCTCCAAACGAGCAAAAAAGAAGCAGGAGTGAACGACGCACTCCAATTTATGAAACAAAATGCCGATAGCGCCACTTGGTTTATCGAAGCCATAAAAGCCCGACAATTCACGCTACTACAGTGCATGTCGGCAATCATTGAGTTTCAAAAAGAATATTTTGAAGAAGGCGACATCACCAAGCTGAAACCTATGATTCTGAAGGATATTGCCGAAATGACTAATTTAGACATCTCCACCGTTTCACGCATGCGCCAATCGAAATACATTCAAACCCATTTCGGCATCGTATCCTTGAAGTCGTTTTTCTCGGAGGGCGTAGAAAAAGACAATGGCGAATTAAGCTCCAACAAGGTGGTGATGCAGCTCATTCGAGATATTATTGAGGAAGAAGATAAATCAAAACCACTCACCGATGAAAAAATAACCGAGCTAGTCAATAAGCGCGATTACTCTATCACCCGCAGAACGGTGTCAAAGTATCGTGAGCAAATGGATATCCCCGTGGCTCGCTTGCGAAGACAACTTTGAGAATGGAGAGTGGAGAATGAACCTAACGGTGATAAAAGGCGCAGCCCATTCTCCATTCTCCATTCTCCATTAATATTCAAAGCTGCTTCCTCCTAGGAACTCACGCAGGAGCGATGTTGGCGGAATTTCTTTATCCTCAATATGTCGGAAATAACCAAAGAATTTAAGCAATCGACTAGCATCGGCATATTCGGGGCATGTTTCAGGCACAGCTTCGAGTAGCGGCTCAGCATGCTTCTTCAACACCGCCAATTCATAAATCAATGCCGAATTAAACATGATGTCGGCATACTCCTGATAGGGGAAAATGTTCTTCTCCTCACCCCGCCTCACACTGGGCCATCTCCCGATAGTTTCTTGAGCCGAATAGCCCCGATATTTACTATCACGCACCATGCGACGAATCAGCCGATTGTCGGTGGTCGAAATATAGTTTTGGTCGTCATGCGAAATCTGAGTGAGCGCCGAAAGGAATACCTTATAGATATGCTCTGGATTTAAATCAGGAATTAAGTTAGGGTTCATGCCATGAATACCCTCCACAATGAGGATATGCCCCAGCTCTAATCTCAGCTTATGCCCCGACATTTCCTGCTTGCCCAAAATAAAGTTGAAGCGAGGGAGCTCCACTTCTTCCCCTTGCATCAAAGATTTCAAATCTCGGTTGAAATACGCCACATCAATGGCATCTAAGGCTTCAAAATCATAATTACCATCGGCATCACGTGGCGTGTCTTCACGATTGACAAAATAATCATCGAGCGAAATCAAATGCGGACGAATGCCATTGACTGCCAGCTGCACCGAAAGTCGCTTGCTGAAAGTGGTCTTGCCCGACGACGAAGGACCCGCCACAAGAACCACTCGAATATCTCGTCCGCAATTCGTAATCGCATTGGCTATCTCAGCCACTTTCTTCTCTTGAAGCGCCTCAGAAACCTTAATAGCATCGCCCTCCATGCCCTTATCCACTAGCTCATTGAGGTCGCTCAAATTGGGCACACCCAAAAGCTCCACCCATTTATTATACTCCTTGAACACTCCTAGCAATTTGTTTTGCAACTCGAGTGGATAGACTTGTGTAATATCGTCGGCATCGGGCAGTTGCAGCACCAAGCCATCCTTATAAATAGCCAAATCATATACCTTTAGATAGGATGTTGAAGGCACATGCGGTCCATAGAAATAATTGCAATAATCATCAATGAAATACAAGTGCGAAAAAAGACTCCCCTTTTGCTCAAAAAGAGCCGCTTTCTCCTCTAACCCATTCCGAAGCAACTCTTGAATTGCCTCCGTAGTCAGCATTCCTCGACGGACAAACGGCACATCTCGACGCACCAATTCCGCCATTTCTGTTTTAATCTGCTGCACATCATCGTCGGTGATTTTCCGCCCCAGCCCCGCCAGTTCACAATAACAGCCCTTGCTGATGCCGTTCTGGATTTGTAATTTCACCTGCGGGAAAACCTTGCGCACAGCCACATAGAGCAAGTATTGAAGCGAGCGCCGATAAATGCGCTGCCCCTCACGATGCGCATAGTCGATGAACTCTATTTGCTTCGATTTCACCAAAACAAAATCCAAATCCTTCACCACATTATTTACCAAAGCCCCAATCACGGGGTATTTCAAGTTTATTTGCTGGTCGGCACACACCGACTTCAGACTTGTGCCTAGTTGATAATTCTGCTGCCCCCCATTATTGACACAGTGCATGGTAATCATTTTTTCCATATGCTTATTATTACAGATAATACACTTCGGGCACAATGTGCACCCCAAATTTGTCTTCCACTGATTGCTGAATGCGCTCGGCAAGCTCGGCAATTTGTTTGCCTGTGGCATTGCCATAATTCACCAACACCAAGGCTTGATGCGCATAGACTCCCACATCTCCCTCACGAAAGCCCTTCCAACCGCATTGCTCGATGAGCCATCCCGCCGCCAACTTCACACTCCCCTCACCTGCCGAATAAGTCGGCATATTCGGATAGTTTCCTTTCAATTCAGCTGCCTTTGCGGCACTCACCACCGGATTCATAAAGAAACTCCCTGCCGAGCCAATGCGCTCGGGGTTGGGCAATTTCGATTCACGAACTTTGATAATTGCCTGACGAATATTTACTAAATTTAATTCTCCCAAAGCGGCAATCTCCGCTTGCAAACTGCCATAGCCCACATTGAATTGAGGGTGCTTATGCAGTCGAATGACAATCGAATGAATGACAAACCGCCCTTTCAACTCATGCTTGAAAACACTCTCACGATAGCCATAATGACAATCTGAAACCGAAATCGTTTGTTCCTGCATGCCTTGCAGATTAAACCCTTTTACCTCCCGAATTACTTGCGATGCTTCTGCCCCATAAGCACCAATGTTTTGCACCGCCGCTGCCCCTGCTGTGCCGGGGATAAGCGATAGGTTTTCAATGCCGCCCCAATTGTTCTGCACCGCATATTCCACCACATCGTCCCACTCCTCGCCCGCACCGATTTCCACATCGACATAGTTTTCTTGCTCTTTTATCACCTTTTTCCCCATCAATTGAGGGCAAATGACCAACCCTCCGAAATTTTGCACTGGCAGCACATTACTTCCCCCGCCCAACACGAAGCGAGGCAAGTCATCCCACTGAGGGAAATCAGCAATAAATTGAGATAAATCTTCGGGGGCTGTATATGCTAAGAAATAGCGTGCTTGCGCTTGAATGCGAAAGGTGTTATGATTCTGAAGTTCGTGGTTTTGCTTGAAAAAAATCATACTTGTCGTTTTTAATACTCCACAAAGATAGTTTTTTTCATCAGCTACATTCAAAATTATGTATCTTTGTGCCCTCAAATAGACTAAACAACATGCTTGACTCCTTAAAGAAAAAAGTCCCATTCATCAAAAGCCTAACCCAGCGCTATGGCTACTTCAAAAATGAATGTCTTATAAAAAACATTCGCGCCAACTATGGAAGCGAGCATCAAAACAAAACGTTTTATGTCATTGGTGGCGTGATGGACGAGTCGGCAGGTCTATTTGCCTATGTGAGAGCGGTGTTTCTTCATGCCACCTATGCCAAGCAACACGGATATATTCCAGTGGTTGATATGCACAATTTCCCCAATCAATATCAAAAGGAAAACACAATCCATGAAAACGTGTGGGAAATCTTCTTCAAGCAACCCGATAATTATCACCTATACAACATCAAGCGAGCGCAACGAGTTGTCTTTTGCAAGCCTTTTTCACGCCCTAACTATGGCAGCGAATGGCGCATGGAGGGCAACCGATTAATCAAAAATTCCGATGCACTTCGGGCTGAGTTTAAACAAGTCATCCGACTAAACACTACCATGGAAAACAGTTGCGCTGAAAGATATGAAGCACTCATCGGCAGTGCGCGCGTGCTTGGGGTGCTGGCTCGCGGAACGGATTATCAGCTGAAACAGCCCAAATATCAGCCCATTCAGCCCAGTGCCGATCAGCTCATCGAAGAGGCTAAAGAGGTGATGCAATCACACAACTGCACCAAATTGTTTCTCGCGAGCGAAGATGCCGAGATTGTAGCAAAATTCAAGGCTGAATTTGGAGCAAAACTCATCACCAATCAACAGCGATTATATAGTCGCAAAGAACTTGAAGGAGTGAACTCTCTTTCCGAAATCGACGAACGCACCAAAATAGATACCGCCAAAGAATACTTGCAATCCGTTTACATTCTTTCTAAATGCGCTTGCTTCATTGCTGGCAGAACAGCTGGTTCTACTGGTGCATATTTAATGTCGGATGGTTTTGAATATGAGCACCTTTGGGAGTTGGGAACATATGATTAGAGGTCAGAGAAAAGCATGAGAACAAGCGAATGCCGCAAAAGCATTAAGCGCTGCAATACAAAAGCATTGTGAAAAAATCCACAGTGGCAGCGCCTAGAAATTCACTTTAATTGTTCCCATGCAGATACATCATTTTTCTTGAAGCACAAAGCTCCGTATAATACAGCTATACAAATCATCTCGTGCAGCACTCCATTAAAGGAGCCCCAGAATACAAGATTGGCAATCATCAACACAAATCCATTCGCCAGATATAGCCAAAATCCTAGTTTTCTCCAATTAAAAATCAATATTATCGAATAGCATTTCAACAGAGAAAAAACAGCTTTCAAGATAAATAGAGGACTATTATTCAAAGAGCCATTAAAATTAGCTTCCCTAGAAAACGATATTATCCCACACACAAAAATTGCGAAAAGCCCAGCCGAAGCTAGCCAATGTCGCTTTTTTGTTGCGCTCGGTTTTTCGTTTATTAGATTCATGCGTAATCTGTAAAAAAAGTTTTTTCTCCAAAAACACTTGTTTCTTAGCATAGAACTAATATATATATATATATATATATCCTACTGCGTTATATCGCAAAAGTATATCGTATTTTCTTATTCCACAATAGTTTTTCCAAAAAAATGCACTAAACGAGCTTTTTTATGCATAAACACCTCTTTTTTTCTTTTTTCGACTCTTCAAGCATTGTCGATGAGTTGAAAATGACTTTTGCCACTCGTCGAGTGCCCTTTAAAATTATTATCTTTGCCCATTCAAATAAACCCTGTGTCTTTTGACCCTCCCCCAAGGGGGAGTTGAAGGGGACTAATTATTAGAACATGAAATACCACTTAATAACCCTAGGCTGCCAAATGAACCTCTCCGATAGCGAGCGTGTGGCGGCAGTGCTCGAGAAAATGGGATATCAACGCACAGAAAACGAAGAGGAAGCCAATCTGCTTGGCATTCTCGCTTGCTCGGTGCGCCAAAAGCCAATCGACAAAGTATATAATAAAATCGCAAATTGGAATCGTGCCAAGAGCAAACGAAATCTGATTACTTTCCTTTCAGGCTGCGTGCTGCCTGCCGACAAGGAGAAATTGCTGAAACAATTCGACATCATCTTCCCGATGAGCGAGCTGAGCACTTTGCCCGAACTCATTAAGAGCTATGGCATCACCACCGCTGCTTCGGCTCGTGTGGAAGAACCTAAGCTTCCGAAGAATGAGCATATCTTCGACCTTTGGCAAATCAAGCCTAAATATGAATCAACCTATGAGGCATTCGTGCCTATTCAGAATGGTTGCGACAAATTTTGCACCTACTGCGCTGTGCCTTACACGCGTGGACGAGAAGTTTCTCGCCCCTCGGCAGAAATCTTGCAAGAAGTGAAGGATTTGGTCGATAAGGGATATAAGTCCATCACCCTATTGGGGCAAAATGCGAACTCTTACGGGCTAGACAAGAAAGGCGAGGAAATTAATTTTGCCGAACTGCTCCGCCAAGTGGGCGAGTATGGCAAGGTTTCGGGCAAAGATTTCTGGCTCTACTTCACTTCGCCTCACCCCCATGATATGACTCGTGAAGTGATTGAGGTAATCGCCCAATATCCTGTGCTCGCTAAGCAAGTGAACCTCCCGCTGCAAAGTGGCGACAATGAGGTGCTGCAAAAGATGAACCGCAAGCACTCCATGGATAAATATCGGGAGATTGTGGCAAACATTCGGGAACTGCTCCCCACAGCTACTTTGTTCACCGACATCATTGTGGGCTTCACAGGCGAAAGCGACGAGGCTTTCCAAAACACCGTGGCTGCTTTCCGAGAGTTTAAATTCAACATGGCATTCATCGCCATGTATTCGCCACGTCCCGGGGCGGTGAGCTATAAGTGGGAAGATGAAATCGACCAAGAGATTAAGAAACAACGTTTCCACGAACTCACCGAAGAAATGCGCATCCACACCGCTGCCTACAATGAGCAGTTAGTGGGCAAGAAGCTCCGCGTGCTCATCACCGGCATCGACCAACGCTCGGGACTAAGCACCGGTTTGACCGAAGGCAAAATCACCCTTCGTCTTGATGGTAAATACCCCGAATTGGAAGGGCAGATTGTGGAAGTGATGGTAACGGAAAGCGCAACGTTTTCGTTGAGTGGGGAATTGATTCAAAACTAAAGCCCCTCTAACTCCCCGTACTTCGACTTCGCTCAGCAACCAGGAGGATAGAACCACAGGGGTTATCTAAAAAGGAATGAAATGTCAAGTTTTTCGCACGAAAAACTTGACATTTTTGAAGGGTTCGCATCTTCCTTTCTGCATACCTAACGATGGGGGAGAACTATAATCATTTAATCTCTAATTGATGGACGCAAATTTAATCGAAAACCAAGAGTACTTAATCAATAGCATTAAAACGATAGTTCTTTCAGCTAGAAAAACTATTGCAACACATATCAACAAAGAGTTGATATGTGCTTATTGGCAAATTGGTAAGTTGATTGCTGACCATGAGCAAACAAATCAAATTGACAGCAAATCTTCTCGACAAGTTATCATTGAATTATCAAAACAACTAACAGCCGAAATTGGAAGGGGGTTTTCAAGGTCGAACCTTTTCAACATGAGAAGATTCTATCAAGAATACACCGATGTCCAAACAGTGTCTGGACAACTCACATGGTCGCATCTGTGCGAATTGTTGATTATTGAAGATCCGCTCAAAAGGGGGTTCTATGAGAAAGAGTCTATTAATTCATCGTGGTCGGTTAGAGAGCTTCGTCGCCAAATAGATAGTTCTCTCTACGAACGTTTGCTCCTCTCTAAAGGAACTGCAAACAAACAAGAGCTTTTAGAGTTGGCTCAAAAAGGGCAACAATTATTGAAGCCCCAAGACATTGTGAAAAATCCCTATGTGTTTGAATTCTTAGGAATATCGGAACAAAAACCAATCTTGGAGAATGAATTAGAGCAACGATTAATTAGACATATTGAAGAGTTTCTATTGGAACTAGGAAGAGGGTTCATGTATGTGGGTTCTCAACAACGAGTAACCTTGAACAACACACATCACTATGTAGATATGGTGTTCTATAACAAAATTCTGCGTTGCTACATATTGATTGAGTTAAAAACAACAAAGCTTCAGATTAACCATGCAGGACAATTAAACACTTATCTAAATTATTACAAAACGGAAGTCAATGACTCGGATGACAATCCTCCGATTGGCATTATACTGTGTGCTGAAAAAGATGAGATTGCTGCGGAATACATTCTCGGAGGGTTGGAGAATAATGTCTTTGCGTCAAAATTCACTTACATCTTACCTAATAAAGAAGAACTCATCAAAGAGTTAGAACAGATTATCAAACTATGAAAAAAATAGCATTCAAAACTCTAGGCTGTCGCCTGAATCAATATGAAACCGATGCGCTGGTGACAGAGTTCGACAAAGCTGGTTATGAGGTGGTGGACTTTAAAGACCACGCCGATGTGGTGGTGGTGAACACTTGCACCGTAACAAATCAGAGCGACCAAAAGTCGAGGAACATCATCAGTCAGGCGGCACGAAACAATCAAGGTTCGGTGGTGGTCGTAACGGGCTGCATGGTGAACAACTATAAAGAGAAGCTCGAACAAGAGGAGAAAATCACCTATGTGGTGGAAAACAACCGCAAAGGATCGATTCTCAACCTCGTGGAATCGCACTTCTCGGGGGAAATCATGCACCCCGACAAGCTCGATGCTAATGTGTTTCAGTTCGACACTGTCGATAAAAGTCTGCACACCCGCAGCTCCATCAAAATTCAAGACGGTTGCAACAACTTCTGCTCCTATTGCATCATTCCATCGGTGCGAGGACGAGCGACTAGTCGCCCATTGCCCGATATTATCGCCAATGTGAAAAACACCCTCGCCAATGGCTTTAAAGAATTGGTGATTACGGGGGTGAATATCGGTCGTTATGACTGGGAGGGCTTGAAAGTGGCGGATGTCATTCGTGCGATATTGGAAATTGAAGGCGATTTCCGTGTGCGCATTTCCTCGCTTGAGCCTGATGGTTTCACTAATGATTTTGTGGAACTCTTTAAGCACCCCAAACTCACGCCGCACTTGCATCTGTGCTTGCAATCAGGCTCAAATGAGGTATTGAAGCGCATGCGGAGAATGCACAGTCGGGAGGATTTCAACCAGACTGTGGCACATTTCCGCGCGGTGATTCCTGATTTCAACTTCACCACCGACCTCATTGTGGGTTTCCCCGGAGAAACCGAAGAGGAGTTTAAAGAAAGCCTTAATGCGGTGAAAGAATTGAACTTCGGACATGTGCATGCGTTCAAATATTCTGTCCGCCGAGGCACAAAAGCCGAACGTATGGAAGGGCATATCAACGGCACAGTGAAATCAGAACGCTCCGAGCAATTGCGGAGCATTTCCGAAGCGGAGCGCACAAAATATTTGCAAAGTTTCATCGGCAAAACACAGACGATACTCACCGAAGGTTTCGACAAGCAAGGACGAGCCAAGGGTTATGGCGAACACTATGTGCCGATTCGATTAGTGGGCGAAAATATCTCACGTAATGAATTTTATCCCGTGCAAATCATCGGAATGGAAGGCGAGGGCGAAAAGGCTCTGCTGATTGCGAAGCTGTAAGCTCTCGGTTTTCGGCAAAAAAAGGCGAGCCTTGCAGCTCAGGATAGGCGTAATTCTTTCAAAATCAAGGATTGTCCCCTTTTCCCTGTCAGGTAAATCGCTTTTAAGCTGCACTTTTTCAGCAAGAAAAATTCAAGGTTCTTCCAAATGACTGATTTTGACCGATAAAAACCTTTAATTTAGAATAGTTCCGCATAGCGAATTATCGAAGAATAGTCTTCTAGATTACTTTTTTTAAGAAAAAATGACTTGCAAAAAGCTTCTCCCATTTTGGCTCTATGTTGTTTGCAGTGGGTAGTTAGCCCAGAGGGCTTATATCTTAATAGTCAAAAGATACAGCAAACTTGCCTAGCCCATGGTTGCTGAGCGGAGTCGAAGCACAGGGCTTCAATCTTAATGATTTGCAAGATTAATCCCCTATGGGAAACAGGGGTGTGAATGTCTTTATGCTATTAAGATTAATCGCCTACGGCGAAATATTTACCCATACAAAACGTTATAGAGCCTTTTTTCGTTACCCACTACAAACGACATAGAGCCACCATTTTCAAAACAACTCAGAGTGGCACTACAAAAGGCTCTCCCATTTTCAAAACAACTCAGAGTGGCACTACAAAAGGCTCTCCCATCTTTCAAAACAACTCAGAGTGGCACTACAAAAGGCTCTCCCATCTTTCAAAACAACTCAGAGTGGCACTACAAAAGGCTCTCCCA
>JBKECD010000131.1:0-1735 GCA_047974225.1 Mangrovibacterium sp. | reverse complement strand
GATGCCCGAACTTAAATAAACAATAGTATGAGAAAATTATTTTTTCTATCTCTTCTTGCTGCCATGACTATGTCGTGTGCCGAGAAACAATTAAACCTAAACTTTACCCTTGAGGGTGGGGAAGGACAAGAATTGGTCATCTTTGTGGCTGATTCAGCAAAATACAATCCCGTGGATACGCTGAAATTGGAAGGCAATAGCATCTCGTGGACTTATGCCATCAAGGGGCAACAGTCGATTTGTGTCATGCAACCTCAAAGCCGAAATGGTATTTATCTATTTGTGGATAATAGCGATTTCAATGTGTCGGGAGAATATGGCGCCCTTGCGAAAGCAAATGTGGAAACCACCAGTGAGGCTTATGCCGAATTTAAGGCTTATCAAGAATTAGTCATTCCTTTCAACCAAAAAATTGCAGCAAGCACAGCAGAATATAATAAGCTGAACAAGGCTGAAGTGAAAGATGAAGCTAAAATCAAAGAAGTGATTGATTCACACCGTGCGGTGAAACAAGAATTAGATGCGGCGAAAAAAGACTTCATCAAAGCCAACAACACCAAGCAATTGGCAGCCTATGTGGCTTTTAATGAAACATCGTCGGCTGATTTTGAGCAATTGAAAGAAATGCTCGAAATCCTCGACCCTAGCTTGAGCCACGATGGTTTCTATCAAGCCATCAAAGCAAAATATGACTTCCTAGAGCGTGTGTCGGTGGGCAAGCCTGCACCTGATTTCACACTCAACGACCCTGAGGGAAATCCTATCAGCCTATCTTCATTTAAAGGAAAAATCTTGTTGCTCGATTTCTGGGCTAGCTGGTGTGGTCCTTGTCGTGCGGAAAATCCTAATGTGGTGAAAGCTTATGGCAAATATCATGACAAAGGCTTTGAAATCCTTGGCGTGTCATTAGATACTGGCAAAGACAAATGGCTCAAAGCAATCAAAGACGACGGCTTGGTGTGGAATCATGTGTCGGAATTGAAAGGCTGGAAAGGCGAAGTGTCGGCACTCTATGGAGTGAAAGGTATTCCCCACACGGTGCTGATCGACCGTGAAGGAACAATCATTGCAAAAAACCTTCGTGGTGAAGCTTTGGTGAATAAACTTGCGGAACTGCTGGAGGGAAAGTAAGGAAAGTAAAAGGTAAAAGATAAAAAGGGGGCTGCGCAATTGTTGTGCAGCCCCTTTTTTTTATTAGGCGCGCTTATAGACAAAAATTAAGTCATTCTTCAATGAATGTAAATGCGATATTTCAAGCCACGGCTGCAATCCAAGATTGAAGAATAGGCGTGTCGAGCTGTGAAATAAGCATAAAGCGCTGTTAAATAGCTGATAGGTGTTATTTGAATGTTAAGTGATAACTGTCTTGTTGTTTTTTAACATACTTGTATATGCAAGTATAACAGCCGTGCTTTACAACCATTTACATAATTGACTACTTGTGATTTGTCAATTTCAATGCAAATTTATACTTGTTATTAGTAAAAGTATCCCTATGTTTGCCGCCGTAATCAGACCGACACAGAATTGTAGGGCTGATGCGGAACGATAGAAATAATTTTAATTTAATACAAAAAAAGGAACATGAAAAAAGTAATTTTATTTTCATTGGCAGTAGCGGCACTCGCTTCTTGCTCTAAAGAAAACTCTCCTATTGAGGAAGGAGAAAAAGAAATCGGTACATTGAGCGTTGCAGCTTCTTTCGGTATTTCGGTGGAAGAAGAAAATGCGTTTG
>JBKECD010000030.1:0-2727 GCA_047974225.1 Mangrovibacterium sp. | reverse complement strand
TTCAATCGCACTGCCGGCACCGGTAATCAAATTGCAGCCTGCTGACTTCTCGGTGATATGTCCGATAATCGTAATGTCTGGGTCGTTTTTGATTTTGTCATGGTCGGCAATAGGCACGGTGAAGAGCAGTTCATAATCCTCGCCACCATTGAGCGCCGCCACAAGTGGATTAATGCTGAGTTCCTCGCCAAATGCTTTGGTCTGATTATCCATTGGAATTTTCTCTTCATAGACAGCACATCCCACGTTCGACTGATTGCAGATGTGCATCAATTCCGACGAAAGCCCATCGGAGATGTCAATCATGGCAGTGGGCACAATGCCGAGTGTTTCGAGCGCACGCTGCATGTCGCCACGAGCTTCGGGGCGGAGCTGGCGTTGGAGAATATAATCATAGCCCCCAAGTTGCGGTTGCTCGGCTGGGTTGGCTTTGAAAACTTCGTTCTCACGTTCGAGGAGTTGCAGCCCCATATAAGCACCGCCCAAGTCGCCCGACACACAGATGAGGTCGTTCAGCTTTGCGCCATTGCGCTTCACCACCTTGTCGGCTTCTACTTCGCCCAAAGCGGTGATGCTAATCACCAAGCCAGTCATCGAGCTGGTCGTGTCGCCGCCCACCACATCGACATCAAACTTATCGCAAGCCTCATAGATTCCAGCATAAAGTTCCTCGATGGCTTCAATCGTGAAGCGATTGGAAATCGCAATCGACACGGTGATTTGCTTTGGCACAGCATTCATGGCGAAGACATCAGAAAGGTTCACCATGACAGATTTATAGCCGAGGTGTCGCAGCGGCACATACATCAGGTTGAAGTGAATGCCCTCCACGAGTAGGTCGGTCGTTACCACTTGCTGCTTCCCTTGATAGTCGAGAATAGCTGCATCATCGCCCACACCTTTGATGGTGCTGGGGTTTTTGATTTCGATTTGATTGGTCAGCTTTTGGATTAGTCCAAATTCGCCAATGCTTGATATGGGTGTTGAGTTCATGGTTTTATCTTTTCAGAAAGCAAAGATACAAAAGATTCGTCATATTCTTGCAGAGGAGAAAGACTTGCTCATGTTTCTATCTCTTAAATATCATGCGCAAGAAAGTGAAAAAATATTTCAATCAATAGAATCTTTTTAAGAATAAAGATACACTTATAAACATTTCTATTCCATCTACCGTTTTAGAAAAGGGCGATATTGTTTCGATGCATCAAATATACTTTATGAGAAAGACCTGCTTGCACCCCGACTAGGTCTTTCTTTTTCGTAAAAAAAGCTGGAGGTCTTTACTCGGGAGGTCTTCGGGAGCGAGAGAAGATGCAGGTTGGCATAAAGTTTAATGCAAAATCAAGAATTTTTCAAAGAAAGTTGTATGTTTGTGCCGCAAACAAATACATTGACAGAATGAAAAAACTTACATTCGTAACATTTTTACTTCTTTATGCGTCAGCTCTATTTTCACAAGAGACAACAAGCGTAGAGAAAAGCATCTGGGGTGTCCAAATCGGCATTAACCCTATTGGAGTCTATAACGAATCCCGATTGACTAACGACATTTCGCTCCGAAGTGAAGTCGGTTTCGGATATGGATTTTCTGATGACTATTGGGCAGTTCTGCCACAGCTAATGGTAGAACCTCGATATTATTACAACCTCAACCGCCGAAGTGGCAAAAACAAGCAAATCAGGAATAATAGTGGGAACTATTTATCTCTTAATGCGAGTTATTTAAGTGGAGATCTAGCCATAAAATCAGAAGGAGTTGTTGTGCATCCAAGCATTTCAATTATCCCGATGTATGGGTTGAGAAGAAATATGGGGGCGCATTTCAACTTTGAATTTGCATGTGGACTAGGATATGGCTGGACTTTCAAAGATTATACCAGCACAAACCTCCTTACCCAAGAATCTTATTCTGTAAAAGAAACAGACAAGGGGATTACATTTGGGATAAGGCTTGCTGTGGGGCTTGTTTTCTAAACTAAAAATATAAACGCCAAGACAGAAAGTCGCAAAGGCAGGAGGGCAACTACTCAGCAACCGAGTGCGCCATGAGAAAAGTAGACGAGGCATGCCTCGTCTCTACCTTTGCGTTTATTTGTTTCTGCAACAGTAAAAAGTTTAAAAGCGATTTGCCTGACCTGACTCTTGTTCATTTTAATTTCCCATTTTCAAAACATCTCCTTATATTTGCAAGTGAATTCTTGAACTTACTTGAAGTTTGGTCGTTTCAGAGTAAGTGAATACATAGTTATTCGTTAAAGTTACTTCTGCCCTCTCCACCCGGAGAGTGGCAGAAGCTATTTAAAAGGACAAAATGGAAGAACAAGATAAGATACTGCACGAGGTTGCCTCGAAAGAATATGAATATGGCTTCACAACCGATTTGGAGATGGATGTCATCCCAAAAGGGCTGAGCGAAGAGGTGGTGCGCATGATTTCAGCCAAAAAGAATGAGCCTGAGTTTATGCTCAATTTCCGATTGAATGCCTATCGCCGATGGCTCGAAATGGAAATGCCCGATTGGGCATACCTGAAAATCCCCCCCATCGACTTTCAAGATATTATCTATTATGCAGCACCAAAAAAGAAGGTGCAATATGAAAGCTTAGATGAAGTTGACCCTGAGTTGCTCGAAACTTTCAAAAAACTAGGCGTGCCGCTAGAGGAGCAAAAAGTGCTCGCTGGTGTGGCAGTTGATGCGGTGATTGATAGCGTGTCGGTGAAGACTAC
>JBKECD010000134.1:0-4170 GCA_047974225.1 Mangrovibacterium sp. | reverse complement strand
GTGGCAATCGAGGCATGGTCGGTGCCGGGCACCCAGCAAGCGTTTTTGCCGAGCAATCGAGCACGACGCACAAGAATATCTTGAATCGTATTATTAAGCATATGCCCCATGTGGAGCACGCCTGTTACGTTTGGCGGTGGAATGACCACCGTGTAGGGTTCACGCTCATCGGGTGTGGAGTGGAAGAAGTTTTGCTCTGTCCAATATTTATACCATTTGTTTTCGATGCTTTGTGCATCATACTTGCTAGGGATTTCCATATCTTTAAAATTGCAGCCCCCTCCAACTCCCCCGAGGGGGAGAGCTCAAAGGCACTAGGTTTATCTAATTATAGGCTGCAAAAATATAAAATAAATAGACACTTCCCTTTTTTTGTTGAGCCTCGCTAAATGATTGTTGATGATTTCTTTGATTTTTCTGTATGCGCAATCCAATGTATTTTGGGGAGTGTCTATTAAAAAGTATGTACGTTGGTTAATGACCAAAGTCAATTTCGATGCCCGATCATGTCCATTGTCAGCTTGCAATGGAGATAGACGAACTCGATATAGTCCATTGTCAATTGACAAAACTCGATTTCGGAGTCCGATTATGTCTATTGTCAGCTGACAATGGAGATAGACGAACTCGATATAGTCCATAGTCCATTGACAAAAACCAATTTCGGTGTCCAATCATGTCCATTGCAGGCTGACAATAGACATAATTAAACTCGGTCGATGTGCTCTTTTGGTTGTGTTTTAACGGGGCAAAACGTCAAGAATAATTTACCCAAGCTGCTTTCCAATTTATTTTGTATTTTTGCAGCATAATATCAAGAACTACAATTATGAGCGATAGCAGATACATGGCACGTGGCGTGTCGGCTTCAAAAGAAGATGTGCACAATGCAATTCAAAACATCGACAAAGGTCTTTTCCCGAAAGCCTTTTGCAAGATTATCCCCGATGTGCTCGGTGGCGACCCCGAATGGTGCAACATCATGCATGCCGATGGCGCAGGAACTAAGTCCTCACTCGCCTATATGTATTGGAAAGAAACAGGCGATATTTCGGTGTGGAAAGGCATTGCGCAAGATGCGCTGATTATGAATATCGACGACCTCCTTTGCGTGGGTGCGGTGGATAATATCCTGCTTTCTTCTACTATCGGTCGAAATAAAAATAAAATCACCGGCGAGGTGATCGCTGCTATTATTAATGGTACGGACGAACTTTGTCGCGAGCTTCAAGAAATGGGCGTGGGCGTGTTCCCCACCGGTGGCGAAACTGCCGATGTGGGCGATGTGGTGCGTACGATTATAGTTGATTCCACCGTTACTTGTCGCATGAAGCGAGCTGATGTGATTGATGCCAGCAACATTCAAGCCGGTGATGTGATTGTGGGCTTGTCTTCAAGCGGACAGGCTTCCTATGAGAAAGAATACAATGGCGGCATGGGCAGCAATGGCTTGACTTCAGCTCGCCATGATGTGTTTGCCAACTACTTGGCAGCGAAATATCCTGAAAGCTTCGATGGCGAAGTGCCCTCGGATTTGGTTTACTCAGGCAGCAAGAAGCTCACCGATGCGGTGGAAGGCGTGGGGCTTAATGCTGGGCAACTTGTGCTTTCACCCACACGCACCTATGCACCCGTAATCAAAAAGATTCTCGATGCCCACCGCGCCGACATTCACGGCATGGTGCATTGCTCGGGCGGTGCGCAGACTAAGGTGCTTCACTTTGTGGATGGCGTGCATGTGATTAAAGACAATCTATTTGCTTGTCCCCCCTTGTTCAAACTCATTCAAGAGGAATCGGGCACCGATTGGGCAGAAATGTATAAGGTGTTCAACATGGGTCATCGCATGGAAATCTATGTGAAGCCCGAATTAGCCGAAAGCATCATCGCCATTTCAGCATCCTTCAACATTGATGCGCAGATTGTCGGAAGAGTGGAAGCGTGTGAAGGGAAGAAATTGACGATTGAGTCGGAGTTTGGGAAGTTTGAGTATTAAAGGGAAAGACGGGAAGGCAGAAAGAGTAATGAGAAACAAAACAACAGCCACAGTATTAGCGTTCTTCTTGGGGGGACTTGGAATACACCGATTCTATTTAAATCAAATTTTACTAGGTAGTTTATACTTGATATTCTCATGGACTTTTATACCTATAATAATTGCATTTGTTGATTTTGTTGTGTTGATTACAATGTCAAAAGAGAAATTTGAATCTAAATACTCAAAGACTAAAGCTGTAGATTGCAACAATAGAGAAAGTGAGTTGATTTCTGGGACATCAAAAGTAATAACGGAAAGTAATCGTTTTAGTTTGAATGAAAACAGAAGTCTATTGTCTCAAGAAAGACAGCCGAAACAGGAGGTTAGATATGTTCCAAGTCAAATTCAAGGTCAAGGAGTTCAATTGCTTGAAAGTTTATCTATTTTAAATGCAACAAAAGGTTGCTATTGATAAGCATGAAGACTTTGATTCAAAATGTACTTGCTTAAGAGCAAGGGACGAGAGTGAACAGATGTGCTCAAAATCACACCTTCCGAAATTGCCATTTCACATAGGATGCAATTGTAATTTAAGGATTAATGTATAATATACCGCAATGAGTTTAATTCATAACATAATAACAGAACGGGTCTTTGATTTGCAAGAGTTGGCGGAGATAAGCTTATCTATGAATGGTGTAATGCTTCAACATAGAGGTGAGAACACCTTTTATTTTTGGGTTGATGAAAAATCTACAAGAGGTGTCGATGTAACTTTTGAACAAGGATATATTGAAATCAGGAATACCATTTTGTCGAATAAGCATGATTATGAATTGACCAACAATGTCGTCAAAGAATTGCTTGCTAAATCCAAAGGAATTCTGTTAAATGCAGATCGTGAGGAGATTTCTAGTTTTCCAATATTCCACGAGGACTTGATAAATGAAATAGAACTTCACGATGGTAACGTTGTAAACTCTTTACTAGAAGCAGGTGAAGACATCACAATTTTCGGACCGATTAGAAAGGTTCACTTTGGAAAAAACTTGCACGCCAATTTTAGAGGATTGCATGGTAAGGAGCTGACAGAACAAATGTTTGAACGAATTTTAGCAGTTAACTATCAAATTCCAGACTACGAATATGGGAATCTTTTGCAAATTGGGAATTCAGATAAAGACAAGAAAATAGCAAAGCTTCTAACAAATAAGTCAAACTGTATCATTGATAAATATGACCTTATTTTATTTAATACTGATAATGACCATCTGATAATAATCACAAATGAAATTTTGAATACGATTCTGCCTTCCAGCTGGTTACTTGTTGATGAGTTTACAATTGTTGCCCCAATAATTAGTCAGAAAGAATGGACGGATTTATTGAATAAAGCTAAGAAATTCGACATGTGGAATGAATTTACAAACAATCAATAATTGTAGTTGTGAGGACATTTAAACGCCAATTCTTTAGCTAGAGTCCGAAATGTACATATATTTGTACAACATTAAAACACTTCGATATGTTAGTAGCCAACATCACAGATTTCAGAAAAGACATTAAGGTTTACCTTGATAGGGTGGTTTCAAATTTTGAAACCGTCATCGTCAATCGAGGAAAGAATGACAATGTAGTGGTTATTTCTCTAGAGGAATACAATTCTCTTATGGCAACCCAGCATGAGTTGTCTTCACGAGCAAATGAGCAGCGATTAGATTCGGCGATTCAAAAGCTATCGGTTGGGAATAAACATGAGCATCAATTAATCGAGGACTAGCATGAGGTATGTGTTTACTGATGAAAGCTGGGAAGATTATTTATATTGGCAGCAGACGGATAAGAAGAAACTGAAGAAAATTAATGATTTGCTGAAAGATATTGCTCGACAACCTTATGATGGCATTGGAAAACCAGAGGCATTAAAGCATAAGTATGCTGGTTATTGGTCGAGGAGAATTGACGGTGAACACCGCTTAGTTTATCGCTGTGTGAATGATGAAATACAAATTGCAAAGTGCAGATATCACTACGATTAAATTTATAACCCCATGGAAATCCTATTTCGCACCAAAGAAGAAGCCAACAAGGCGCAGCAGGAATACTTCCTTTCGCTCACCCCAGCGGAAAGGTTTTATTATTTCCTTGAGATGAGTCAAAAGAGCCAGCGATTGTTTCCGAATAAGAAGAAG
>JBKECD010000076.1:0-36434 GCA_047974225.1 Mangrovibacterium sp. | reverse complement strand
TTTGAGGAAGCTCTGGCGAAAGCTAAAGCCGAAGACAAACTGGTCTTCATTGATTTCTATACCGACTGGTGCGGACCTTGCAAGCAAATGGCAAAATTCACCTTCACCGACCCCACAGTGGGCGATTACTACAACAAGCATTTCATCAACCTCAAGCTCAATGCTGAAAAAGGGGGCAGACCGCAAGCGGTGAAATATGGCGTGCATTCCTACCCCACCACCATCTTTCTCGATGGCGAGGGCAATGTGGTGGTGAAGCAATCAGGCAGCAAAAGCACTAACGCCTTTCTGAAAATGGGGCGCACAGCGATTGAAGCCCAAAACAGCGGTTTGGGAATTGATGAACTGAAAAAGGAATACCCCAACCGCCTAAACGATGAGGACTTTCTGAAAGTCTACATCAAGGCACTCAAAGAAAACAAGGAAAGTCCGATTGAAGCCATTGAAGCGTGGCTCAAGGTGCAAACCGAAACTAAGGAATCGGATGTCGATATGATGGAGTTTCTGATGGAAAATAAAAACTATATCATCTGCGGCGGCAAGGCGGAAGCGGTGTATCTGGAAAACATTGCGGAGTATCTCGACATCGGCACTCGCATGGAGCGAAACACCCTCTTGGTGATGCGCATGACGATGATAAAAGCCACCCGTGCGCAAGCTCTCCGCACCAAAAACCCCGAGCTGATGCGCACGTTCATCAATGCCTATAACACCCTCGACGAAAAACAAATCGCATACTATTATAATAATGGCGCAAGCATCTCCTTGAATTTCGACAACTACGAACTCGAATATGCAATTCTAGCGAAAGACTATGTCAGCTATAAAAAACTAGCCACAAACTACCTCGACAGCATCGTGGCTTCAAAACCACTCGCGCAAATTCGCCAAGAAGACCAAGCGACCTACATCGACTATAAGGAGAATAAATTCCACCCAAGCCTGCAAGGCAACAGCAACCTCCGCTATTATGAAGCCGGTGAAATTGCCACCTTTCAAACACGAGCTATCGAAATCGAAGGCGGAAACTTTCTGAAATATTGTGCCGAAAAGAAAGCCGACTATAAAAAGCTGCACCAATGGCTCGACTATGGCGAACAGCTCCTGCCCGATGTTTATCGCATCGACAACCTCCGTGGCGATGTCTATACGAAGCAAGGAAAAATCAAAGAAGCCATCAAATATAAAGAATCGGCTCTCGAAAAGATTCCTGAAAGAGACCGCAACCGCAAACAAATTAGCTACGATTTAGAACAACTGAAAAAGTAAATCATGAGAAGACTATATATAATAGTATGCATGCTGTTCGCTGGACTGAGCATGCCGGCACTAGCGCAAATCAACTTTGAACATGGCACACTTGACGAAGCCATTGCCAAAGCGAAGAAAGAAAACAAAGTGGTGTTCATCGACGGTTGGGCGGTGTGGTGCGGACCATGCAAGCACATGGCAAACACCGTTTTCATGGACAAAGAAGTGGGCGAATACTTCGACGAAAACCTCATCGCCATTAAGATTGATGTGGAGCGGGGCGAAGGTCCTGCGGTGAAACGCAAATATGGCATTACGGGCTTGCCCGGCTATGTGTTTCTCGATGGCGACGGTCTGGTGGTCTATCGCTTCCAAGCCGCCATGCCCAAAGAGAAATTCATGGACAAAGTGGAGCTTGCTGTGAGCTATGCCAAAGACCAGAACTCGGTGGGGCGACTAGCCGAACGCTATGAAACCGAAAAAGACAATGAGGAGTTTGTGCTGATGTATCTCAACAAGCTTGCCGAAACCAAATCAACAGGCTACACCGATGTGCTCGAACACTACCTCGCCATTCAAACCAGCATGGAGGAGTCGAGCAAAGAAATGGTGATGCTCCTTTCCAATAGCTATGAAGAAATCATCTTCAACGGCAAAGCCGATGAAATCTTCCAACGCAATAATGGTTCTGATGCGTGGAAACTTTATGTGCGTCGTGATGTGCGCGAAAACTTTCAGAAGCTCCCCAAGCACATGCTCGAGAAGACCACCGACTATGCCATTGCGCACAAAGACACCAGCATTTTAGAAATGGCATATGCTCGTGCGATGGAAGATGGACTAATCAAAGGCGGCGAAGAACAACACCGCCGAACGTATATCTATTACTACCTTGCCACCGAAAATGGCGAGCGATTCAAATCAATGGTGCACGATGAATATGAAGCCGCCATTGCCGCCACCGACAAGGAGAAACTCCTAGCTGGCTATCGGAAGAACCAAGAAGAACGAGCCGCAGGCGACCTTGTCGCTTTGGCAAGCAAACCTTTTGCGGTGCGAACCAGTCTGAGCATTAGCAGCATGGTGGAAAGCTACGCCAAGTTTGTGGAAACCGAGCAAGAGAAAGCCGATGTGGTGCGCTGGATGGAAGTGGCATATTACGTGCAGCCCGATGTGCCGAGCATCATGAGCCGCTATGCCGCCGTGCTCTATCAGTTCAGCGACCGCAAAGCAGAAGCCATCGGCATTCAAGAAGAAGCTTTGCGCATTGCCAAAGAAGCCAATGATAAGCACCATGTGGAATATGAATATCAGCTCAATGAGATGAAAGCTGGGGAGGAGATAGAGTTTTAGAAATGAAAACCATGAAACACCTTTTAATCATTGCAAGCTTTCTGCTTGTATTCAGCACCCAAGCCTTTTCGCAGGGCATCGAGTTTAAGCACATTTCCTATGATGACGCATTGGAACTCGCAAAGAAAGAAAACAAACTCCTCTTTTTAGATTTCTACACCGATTGGTGCGGACCTTGCAAGAAGCTTGTGGCACAATCATTCCCCGATGCAGAAGTGGGCGCACACTATAATAAGAAGTACATCAGCATCAAGCTCGATGCCGAAAAGGAAGGGCGCGAAGTGGCGCAAAAATATAAAGTGGCAAGCTTCCCCACTTTGATTTATCTGAACGCCAACGAGCAAGTGCTCTTGCGCAAAAGCGGATATAAATCACCCGAAGCCTTGATTGAAATGGCGAAGAGTGCCGAGAAATCATTGGGCGAAGAATACAGCCTAGAGGATTTCAAACGCCTCTATCCTGCGGAGAAAGACGATGAAGATTTCTTGTTGCTCTACATGGATAAGCTCACAAGCCTTAGCCTTAGTCCGATTGAAATCGTGGAGCAATGGCTCACAGTACAGGAAGGAATTGAAGAAAACAGTCGAGATATGTATGAGTTCCTCGCACGCTATCGTCGCATTCTCTATTTCGGAGCGAAAGCAGGCGAGATATTCGATGCCAACAAAGAAGCCTATCAAGCTCTTTTCCCTGAAGGCAACTTATCGGTTAATTTGCTCGAACTCGACCTTATCAGAAACACCAAGGGCGCAGCCAAAGCCCAGCAAAGCCCCGAACTGATGCGCATCTACATCGATAAATGCAAGGCGATTGAGCCACACACCAAGCACCCACTCATCAACGACTATAATGAAGTGGAATTAGAATATCTCTTGATTGCCAACAATGTGGAAGGATATAAATATGCTGCCAAAAGCTACATCGACAGCATTCAATCCGTCCGCACTTTCAAACAAATCAAAGCCGATGATGATAAACTTTTTCAAATGCTTTATAAAAACACCGACTACAACTCGCTTTCAGAAGCAGAACGGCGAAAATACAACAGCTTCAAGGAGGGGCGTTCTTCGCTCAAAGCAATCAATCCGATTCTCGATGAAGCCCGAACCTATCTGAAATATTGCGACACGAAAGCCGACTATAAGCAGCTCAATCAATGGGTGGACTATTGCTATAAGTTGCAGCCCAATTCGGTTGATGTGGATTTACTGAAAGCCGACCTGCTATTCAAACAAGGCAAAAAGCAAGAAGCCATTGCGCTCAAAGAAAAAGCACTCAGCAAAGTGAGCAGCACCAAACAACGAGCTAAGATTGAAGTGCAGATTCAGGAGATGAGGGAATGAAGGGGGATTGTCAGAAACAAGGTATGCCTTGACAGAATGCCCAAAGCCGGATTTTGATTTAAATTGCCCTTTGGGGAAATGCCCAAAGCAGAATTTTAATTCAAATTGCCCTTTGGGAAAATGCCCAAAGCAGAATTTTAATTCAAATTGCCCTTTGGGAAAATGCCCAAAGCAGAATTTTAATTCAAATTGCCCTTTGGGGAAATGCCCAAAGCAGAATTTTAAATGCCCAAAGCAGGATTTTGATTTAAATTGCTCTTTGGGGAAATGCCCAAAGCAGAATTTTAATTTAAATTGCCCTTTGGGAGAATGCCCAAAGCGTCAATTGACTCCCTCGATAACAAATTGATAGTTTTTATCGTGCACTTCATCTGATTTTTGTCAAATTATTTCTACTTTTGGCGCTGTAAACGCCATCACAGATGCGCGGCAATCAATAAAATAATTAGTACTTTATGAGAAAATTAGTTCTTCTAGTCGGTCTTGCGCTCCTCAGCTCAATGAGCTTTGCGCAACAATTCACCGACTTATCAAAAAAAGTCCCCTCGGATGCAAGCATCAAAACAGGCGTTTTGCCCAATGGCTTGACCTACTACATCAAGCACAATGAGCTCCCCAAAAACCAAGCTAGCTTCTATATCTATCAGAATGTGGGCGCAGCTCTCGAAACCGACGCCCAAGATGGTCTGGCTCACTTCCTTGAGCACATGGCATTCAACGGCACACACACTTTCCCCGGCAAAAGCATGCTCAACATGCTTGAAAAAAACGGTGTAAAATTCGGTCGTGATGTCAATGCCTACACCACTCGCAACGAAACAGTGTATAACATCAGCCGAGTGCCTGTGAAAGATGGAAACCTTGTTGATTCATGCCTCATCGTCTTGCATGATTGGTGCGACAACCTCGAACTTTCCGAAGAAGAAATCGACGCTGAGCGTGGCGTGATTTCCGAAGAATGGCGCACCCGACGCAATGCCGGTTTCCGCACCCGCGAAAAAACAGGTCCTATACTATATAATAACACCGTCTATGCCTATCGTGATGTGATTGGCGATTTAGACGTGATTAAAAACTTCAAATACGATGAGCTGCGTTCGTTCTATCATGATTGGTATCGCACCGACCTGCAAGCAGTGGCAATCGTTGGTGATATTGATGTGGATGCTATCGAGCAAAAAATCATCGAAATCTTCTCGGCTATTCCTGCCATCGAAAACCCTCAAGCACGCCGAAATACAGTGATCCCCGACAGCAAGGAAACAGGCTTTATTCAGGTAACCGACCCCGACTATAAGACGGTGAGTGTGAGCATGAGCGAACGATATCGCACACCCAACGACAATACGCTCCAAGAACTTCGCGATAGCTATGTCCGTAGTTTCTTTGTGAGCCTCATCAACGACCGCCTCAAAGCCAAACAACGTGAAGGACACACCCAATTCCTTTCCTCTCGCATCGGTTTCGGAAACCTCGAAAGAGACTACCTAATCTTTGAGGTCAGCGCAAGCGCTAAACCCGAAAAAACCGACAAGGCCTTTGCTGCCGTATATGCCGAGCTGCAACGTGTGATTCAATTCGGATTCACCGAAGAAGAACTTAATCGCCAAAAAACAAACACCATCATGTCGGTGGACAACCGATATGAAAAACGAGATAAGGTGGACAACGACAGCTATTGCAAGCAAATCAAATCAACCTATCTCAATGGCGACCCTGCACGAACTCCTGAGTTTGAACGTGATTTTGTGCGTGAAGTAATCCCAACCATCACCACAAAAGAAGTGGCTGATGTGGCGAAAAAATACTTCACAGGCAAAAACCGAAACTACATTGTTACTGGTCCGACCAACGAAAGCGATTCGCTCTACATCTCTGCCGAGGGAATTGAAAAAGCCATGGCAATGGTGGAAGGTGCTGAGTTGAAACCCTACAAGATGAAAGCGCTCGCTAGCGAAAACCTCTTGGATAGCACTCCTGCACCGGGGAAAATCATTGCGGAAAAGAAAATCGAGAAATTCGATGCCAAAGAATGGACGCTCTCGAATGGCGCTAAAGTGGTCTTCAAATTCTGCGACTACGACAAAAAATCACTGCGCCTTTCAGCAACTAGCGAAGGGGGTTCTTCACAATATGGCGTGGAAGACCTTCCCTCATTTAATGCCACCTCTTCCTATGTGGGCTCTTATGGGCTTGGCGTGCACGATGCCGACCAAATCAAGCAAGTGATGACTGGGAAGTCTGCTGGCAGTTCTTTCGGACTGAGCACCTATTCAGAATCAGTGTCTGCCAACACTGCAATGGGCGATGTCGAAACTATGATGCAGCTTGCCTACATGCGCTTTAGAGCGCCTCGCTTTGATGAGAAAATGTTTAACCGAGTGAAAAAACAAACACTCGAACGACTAGCCACTCAAACCAAAACGACCGATGCTATCATGAAAGATACGATTTCAACCATCGAGTCGAATGGCAACCCTCGTGCATTGAAATACAACAAAGAGTTTGTGGAAGCAATGGACTTCAACCGCATGGTGGAAATCTATAAAGAACGCTATGCGAACCCTGCCGACTTCACATTCTTCATCGTGGGCGATATCGAGGAGGCTGAACTGAAAACCTATGTAGAAAAATACATTGCTTCGATTGAGCCTACAAATACGGTGAAAGAAAAAGGCATCTACCACGGCGACTACTTCCCTAAAGGTGAAAATGCGCACCGCATCAACCTTAAAATGGAAGAACCAAAAGCCACGGTGGTCATCAAGCAAAAAATGAACACTAAAAAATACAACCGCACAGAGAATATTTATCAAGGCATCCTCGGGTCAGTCCTCAGCATCCGATACACCGAAAATATTCGTGAAAAAGAAGGCGGAACTTATGGCGTGTCGGTGAAAGCGCAAAGCTATCGCTCGCCTAAAAGCTCGCTTAATCTAGGCATCAGCTTCAATTGCGACCCCGACAAAGCCGACCACTTGAAGTCGCTAGTCTATAAAGAACTCGATATTGCGCAAAACTATATCAGCCAAGACGATCTCGACAAAGTGGTGCTCAACATGAAGAAAAATCTTGACAGTCAAATTAAGAACTCCGATTATTGGATGTCGAAACTTTCAACCTTATATAAGTATGACGACGAAGGCATGGACACCGAAGAATATGCCGACATACTCGACAAAGTAACCACGAAAGACATTCAAAAGGTGGCTAAGAAATTCTTCAAAAAAGCCAACACGCTTGAATTTGTAATTCTTCCTGAATAAGGGAAACAAGCTCTCCTAAAATCAAAGCCATCTCGAATAGTCGAGATGGCTTTTTTCTTTTTCCCCTTCGATTTTAGCCTTCTGAAAGGTGGTTTTCTCGTTTTTTTCGCCTTGTTCGCTAACAAAAAGTAAATAAAGCCTATTTTATTGTAAGTCTTTACTTATCTTTGTGCACCTAATATTTCGATAAAATAAAAGATTCATGAGAAAATTTGTAATTTTATTTGCGCTCCTCGTAGCTCAACTCTGCTCCTTTGCCCAAATCATGGAGCCTGTGAAATGGTCGTTCAACACCACTGAAAAAGGCGATGAAGTCGTGCTAAACTTCAAAGCCACCATTGATGGTCATTGGCACTTATACGATCAAAACCTTCCCGAAGGCGGACCGGTCTCAACCGAGTTCATCTATGAAAATGAAGCCGGCTTTGAGAAAGTGGGCGACATCACAACTTCGGTTAAGCCTATTGAACTTTTCGACAAAACCTTCGATATGAAGTTGCGCTACTTTGAAAAAGAAGTAACCTTCTCGCAACGCATCAAAGTGAAAGATGCTAATCTTAAAAGCATCGAAGGATATGTAACGTTCATGGCTTGCGATGATGAAAACTGTATCCCCCCTGCCGATGTGGATTTCAACTTTAA
Organism: Mangrovibacterium sp.; assembly: GCA_047974225.1. Taxonomy (GTDB): domain Bacteria; phylum Bacteroidota; class Bacteroidia; order Bacteroidales; family Prolixibacteraceae; genus JBKEDC01. The sequence goes on along the minus strand of JBKECD010000076.1, from coordinate 28,579 downwards.
GGTGAGCGCTCCGAAAAAAGCCGCAGCCGTGGCAACCAAAGCGGAAGCTCCCAAAAAAGAAGCTCCCAAAGCTGAGGCAAAAACAACAAGCGCTCCTGCGCCAAAGGCTGAGCCTGTCAAAGAAGAGCCCGCACCAGTAGTAGCAGAAGAGGTTGTAGCGGAAACACCCGCTCCAGCAGCTCCCCAAGCCGCTCCTGTGGCAACAGCCGAGCAACCCGAAGAAGGTCATTCTTCGCTATGGTTTTTCTTCTTCATTTCATTCCTCGCTGGATTAGCAGCTATCCTCACGCCTTGTGTGTTCCCGATGATTCCGATGACGGTGTCATTCTTCATGCACAGCGGAAAAAGCAAAGCTGAAAGCCGCTTGCACGCCATTTTCTATGGCATTTCAATTGTGGCAATCTATACGATTATTGGCACGATTGTGGCGATTGTCTTCGGTCCTGATATTGCCAACTGGCTCAGCACACACTGGATTCCTAACTTGATTTTCTTCATCGTATTCATGCTTTTTGCCTTCTCATTCTTTGGCATGTTTGAAATCACACTGCCTAGTTCGTTGGCAAATAAGAGTGATAAAGGAGTCGATAAAGGAGGATATGCAGGTGCATTCTTCATGGCATTGACCTTGGTGTTGGTGTCGTTCTCTTGCACGGGTCCGATTGTGGGCGCAATCTTGGTGGAATCAGCAGGTGGCGAAATCATCAAACCTATCATCGGCATGCTTGGTTTCTCCTTGGCATTTGCCTTGCCTTTCACCCTATTTGCGTTCTTCCCTGCATGGTTGAGCAACTTGCCTAAATCAGGCGGTTGGTTAAACTCGGTGAAAGTAGTGCTCGGTTTTATCGAATTGGCTCTAGGCTTGAAATTCTTGAGTATTGCCGACCAAACTTACCATTGGGGAATCCTCGACCGTGAGGTGTATATCGCCCTTTGGATTGTGATTTTCACTTTGCTTGGTTTCTACCTACTCGGCAAACTGAAGTTTGCACACGATAGCGATGTGAAGCATGTTTCTGTTCCTCGCTTGGTGATGGCGATTGCTAGTTTCAGCTTTGTGGTCTATATGGTGCCCGGCATGTTTGGTGCGCCACTGAAAGCCATTTCAGGCTATATGCCTCCGATGCACTCGCATGATTTCAACTTGCGTGAAGTGGTGCGTGAGGAAATCAAATTGAGCGGCGGCGTGGCTGCTAGTCAATCGAGCATCTGCGAAGATCCTAAATATGGTGATTTCCTACATTTGCCTCACGGCTTGGAAGGATACTTCGATTATGAGCAAGGTATGGCTTGTGCAAAAGCGCAAAACAAACCTGTGTTTATCGACTTTACAGGTCATGGCTGTGTGAACTGTCGTGAAATGGAAGCTGCCGTGTGGAGCGACCCTCGTGTGTTGAAGCATCTGAAAGAAGACTTTGTAATCATTGCGCTTTATGTGGATGACAAAACAGCTCTCCCTGAAAGCGAATGGACGACTTCAAGCTATGATGGCAAAGTGAAAAAGACGGTAGGCAAGAAATATGCCGACTATCAAATCACCCACTACAATGTAAATGCACAACCTTATTATGTGTTGCTCGACAGCAACGGCGAGAAACTCAACCTCCCCAAAGCCTACGACCTCAACCCCGACAACTTCGTGAAGTTCTTGGAAGATGGACTGGCAGCTTTTAAGAACAAGTAAGCTTTAGGCTTAAGCATAAGAAAAGCGGATACCGATGGTATCCGCTTTTTTGTTGTTATAGGAACGTATCTGCTCGCTATTCAAGGGGCTTGAAAATGTGGGTAAATAACAGGAGGGGATTTGCCTGTAAGGCAAATCTGTAATAGCACAGGCATTTAATGAATAGAAGAGAATGGAGGGCTGAAAGTCCGACCCGTGTGTTATAAATTTACGGGTCAGCCTTACAGGCTTTAGTTTGACCTATCATTTATCCCTAGGCATAAATGCCTGGGCTATTATGGGCATGCCTTTCAGGCATCTGCGTTCATTTCCCCTTCCTCCTTGCCCTTGTTTTTCAAGACAATACAAATTATAGACGAAGCTTAGTTTATCTCCAAATCAAACAGCTTAGCGATATTTTCCCACGCCACCAATTTGAAGTTTTGGGCTTTATATTCTTCGCCATCATAGTTGAATCCATCTTGCGCCACAAATAGTCCGTGCTTGAATGTGTCGTTCAAAGGAAAACTAAAAATGTCGATACCATCGGTTTCTTCCACGCCATCCACAATGCCGTCGGTGATGCGAAAACTGCCAATGTAGTTGTGCGGTGCAGTGCGGTCAAAAATAGCATAGCTATAATTTCCCTGACTAGAAGCGAGCAAATAGCCCTTTCCCTCTGGAAGATAGTAGATGCTTAAACCCTCTATATCGAATTCGATATTGTCATTGGCTTCATGAGCACTTTTAGCAATCATCTCGCCTTCGGTGCTATCGCTTGGCTCTGCACCAAACTTAAAGATTCCTGCCGCTTCTTCACCGATGAAGATCACACCATTGGCATCATCCGCCACCATACCTTCGGTCTGCGTGCCGAGCGCAAAACTTCGCACAATTTCGCCTGCTACCGAGCCGTTGTTATCGGTGAGTAGCCATTGTTCCACTTCCCCCTCCTTGCTGTTCACATAGGCATACAAACTGCCATCAACAGGCGATTGATACATGCAATAGCCATAAACTTCGCCCTCCATTTGGGTGAGCAGGTCTTCGCCAATCTTAGTGAGTACACCGCCAGCGGTGATTTTATACAAACTGATACCTTTAGTAGTTCGGTTACTTGCTGAAACCACGTCGATCGTATCGCCAGCAAGCACAAAGCCATAGCGGACATCGACATTGTTCATCTTGCCATCGGCATAATAATTCACTGTTTTGCCTTGCAGATTATAAACTGCCAGACCACCTTTCTTATCCGTCCCAACGATGTAGGCTTCTGTGGAATCAGCAGGATTCAACCAAATGGCGGGGTCATCGGCAGCATCCACATTGTTTGCTTGTGGCATCGCATCAGTTTCCAAATTGGCAGCAGTAGTGATGGTAATCTTAGCCGCCTTTTTCAAGTCGCCCTCACTTGGGCGTTCGCTATTGCCACATGAGGCAAGGATAGCGAGGAGTGTAAGTATGTGTAAATGTTTCATGATATGAAGCCCCCTCCAGCTCCCCCGAGGGGGGAGAGCTAAAGGCACAGGGGTTGTTTTTTATGTATTTATTTCATGTTTGTGGTTCTAGTCCCTCCCCTCGGGGAGGTTAGGAGGGGCTACTCTTAAAAATTAAACTTCAATCCTAAATTACAACGGAATCCATAATATTCAGTCTGTATGATGTATTCTTCGCTACCTTGATAGTAGCTCAATGGGGTGTTGAGCAGGTTGTTGAGTTCGGCAAAGATAGTGAACTTCTTGTTGAAGTTATAGGAAGTGTTGAAGTCGAGATAAGATACCTTATTATAGTATATATCTTCGAAAGCTTCCGAACCAAATTCATCAACGAATGCGCTAGCGTGGTTATAGGAAAGACGAGCTGAAAGCTTTTTGCCTTCATAGGAAAGCGAAAGGTTCAAGTTGTTTTTGGGCGTGCCGGGCAAGCTCAATTCTTCATCTTCACGACCTTCGAGATTGCTGTGCGCTGTCGATTGCGTGTAGGTGTAGTTGGCATAGATGCCTAGTTGGCGCAAGAATCCAGGAAGGAAGTCCAACTGACGTTGAGCCGCAAGCTCGAAGCCGAATAAATTCGCATCACCAGCGTTCACCGCTTGAGTGAATTTCGTCCACTCTTGCCCCATATATGTGTAGTCCGTTTTGCGACTATCCACAATGAAATCGTTGATATCTTTATAAAACACCCCACCTGTAATCATGCCGACATTATTGAAATAATGCTCCACCATCAAATCGAGGTTCATGGAAGTTGTGGCGTTCAAATCAGGATTACCAATGCTAATTTCGCTGTCCTCACGGTTCATGTTCACATAAGGCACAAGGTCGAAATAACGGGGACGAGCCAGTGTGTTCGACCATGCCGCTTTCACTTGTGTGTTTTTGCTGAAATTATATTTCACCAGCACCGAAGGCAAGAAGTTCGTGTAGCTGTGGCTCTGCGTTTCGGTTTTATCACGAGAAACGAAATCGCCTTCCTCATCAATATCAAGCGTGTAGCCCGAATATTCCACCGCAGTGTTTTCCACACGAGCACCAAGCACCAAGTGGAGCTTATTGAATGATTGGTCGAAGCGCACAAATCCAGAAGCCACATTTTCTTTTGCATTGAAGTTTGAAGCCATTTCTTCTTCCAACTGTTCGCCCTCAAATTGCGAAGCATCATTGAGCTTTAAGCCTCCTAGGAAATCAGCTGACACATAGTTGCCCGCCTTGTAATCGCCAGCCATGAAGTTATCGCGTGTTTTGTCTTCCATGCTAGCTAGGGCGTTCATGTTGAAACCTTCTTCATCCACAGGCGCATACTCATAGAAATCATTCTCACGCATTTTCTCTTTGGCAGCATATTTACCACCGAATTTCAAGATGCTCGACTTACCATCTTTAGAAAGAGGCAACTCAAAATTCATGCGGAAGCTTTTGTCGATTTCTTCGGTATATTGAAATTCTTCGGTAAGTTCTTTCAATCCCCATTTGCTATTCATGCTTTGCGCATCAGCGTTTTGAGGTGTAACGATAGGTTTCGCAGGGTCGCTGATGTCTTGGTCGATAGTTTGCTTCTTGATGTTATAGGCAATGTATCGCTCATTTGGACGCTCCTCGCTAGCCTTTGAAAGCGATGCTTTCCAATCCATGTTTAACGCTCCGAAGTGGTGCTCACCTTTCAATGAATAGTGCTGCGTGCGCTGGTCTTCCAAACGAGCATTTTTGTTTGTTCCCCCTTTGGTCTGACGAGTAACGGAGCTTTTGCCTGGGTCGTCGAGGTCTTTATACTGTGTGCGGAAACGGTTTTCCCAGTCGTTGCGGTGATTATAAACCACGCCAGCTTCAAGCTTGTGGTTCGCATTGATTTCATAATCGAAATTCGCTGAATAACTTTGACGGATGCGTTGCACCTCGTAGGTACGTTCTTGAAACTCTTGCAAGATTATCGCATCATTATCATCTTTCACCCACACCGACTCAATATTATCTGAACCGAGTTGTGCATTTTGCACTGTTCCTGAAAGAGTCATGCCGAGTTTTTCGTTGAAGAAACGGTCGCTATAAAGCAAACCTCCGTTGATGGTTGGAATGCCTGAAAGCGTGCCATAAGTGCCCGACACTGTACCGCTAATGCGACGACCATTCGGATTCGATTTTGTTACCATATTAATAGAACCACCGATTGCATCGCCATCCATATCTGAGGTAACCACCTTGTTCACTTCGATGGTTTGCACCATATCCGAAGGAATCAGGTCGAGTTGCACCGAGCGAGTTTCAGCTTCTGCCGAGGGAATGCGATCGCCATCAATCGTTACAGCATTATACTCAGGCGAAGTGCCGCGAATATGTCCGAAGCGAGCTTCACCTTGGTCGTATTGCACATTGATGCCGGGGATACGTTTGAGCGCATCGCCCACATTTTGGTCGGGGAAACGCCCCACTTGGTCGGCAGAAATAACGTTGCTCACGTTTACATTGTTCTTCTGCTGGTTGATGGCTTTCGATTGACCTTGAAGCGACCCATTGACGATAACTTCATCAAGCTCCACACCCACTTCGAGTGCGAAATCTACGGTTGAAGTTTTGCCAATTTCCACACTCACCGCTTGGGTAGTTTCTTTGAAACCGATGTAGCTCACATGAATTTTATAGTCGCCTTCGGCAAGCTTTGGAAAGCGGTAGAAACCATTCACATCAGAAATCACACCATTATAAGTACCTTCGATAAGGACAGTTGCACCCGGAAGTGGCAAATTGTTTCCATCGAGCACCCGACCGCTGATAGCACCCTGTTTAGCTGCATTGTCATCAGCAGGATTGTTTTCCGCTGAAGCGAAAGTGGTGGCACAGAAGAGAAGTGCCAATAGAGAGAAAATCTTGAATCTCATTTTTAAATCGTTTGTGTTATTAACTATAATTTGATGCCGCAAAATAAGCTTGCTATTATTACAGTGCAATTACAAAGCGATTACAAGAAGATTACATTTGCAACTTGTCAATCAGCCCAACGCCTCAAATATTTTTTCTTGCAGAAAACAATCCGTTTCCTATCTTTGTAGTTCCGAAACCGCTGTTTCGGAACTGTGCATTTCGGTAAAGAGATGCGATTATAATCTGAGCACCCACAAAGGGGATGCCTCTACAAAATAAATACAAAATGAAAATAGAACACTTCGCCCTCAATGTTCCCGATTCAGTTGCTATGGCTGATTGGTATGTAAAAAACCTTGGCTTCACCATTATCCGTGCCGATGCTGAAAGCCCTTTTGTGCGCTTCATCGCCGATGATGACGGCTGCATGCTTGAACTCTATCAAAACCCAACGGCACCAACTTTTGATTTCCCTGCGGTGCATCACCTGTCGCTGCATTTGGCTTTTGAATCAGCAAATCCGCAAGCAGATGCCGAACGACTGATGGAGGTTGGAGCAAAGCTTTGGGAAGTTATCAACACCCCCTCGGGTGATATGCTCGTGATGTTGAAAGACCCGTGGGGCGTGGCGATTCAGTTTTGCAGGAGAGCAAAAAAGCTGTAAACTTTAGGCTGCAAGCTGCAAAATATTGCCTATTCCATGTAATCTTCTGCTAAAAATAACTACTTTTACATTCAATAAGCAATATATTGCCGATATGAAGATATCTGAACACATCAAAAAACGACGACTTCTGCTAGGAATCACCCAACAAGACTTGGCTGATTTCTCGGAAGTGAGCTTGCGAACCATCAGAGAAATTGAGCTTGGGAAAGCCAATCCCTCACTAAGCACACTCACCAGTATTGCCGATGTCTTGGGAATGGAGCTCGATTTGAAAATTAAAACCCCTCGTGAATCATGAGAACAGGAAATGTGTATTTCAACAAGAGGCTTGCCGGTCAGCTCATCGAGGAGAATAGTCATTCCTATATCTTTCGATATGACAATGACTATTTCAATGACCCCACAAGCCATGCCATTAGTCTGACTTTACCCAAAAGCCAACAAGAATATCACAGTCCGCACCTATTTTCCTTTTTTGTCAATATGCTTTCTGAAGGAAGCAATCGAGATGTTCAGCTCCGCTATTACCGAATTGATGAAGCTGATGATTTCGGTCATCTGCTTGCCACGGCTGGATATGACACGATTGGTGCTGTTACAGTTACTGATTCAAGCACTCCTAGCCTATGAAAATCACCAATTGCCCAAGCACCTTAGCCGAAGGATACGACACATATAGCCCAACCGCTCTCCGAAGAATGTTTGAAAATAAAAAGGTGAGTCATCAGCTTGATTTCAACAATGACAAGGCTTATTGGGTTGAAATTGATGAACGTATTCGGAAGATTTCCATCTCTGGCGTACAAGAGAAACTATCCGCAGTGATGGAGAAAGGCAAAATTCAATTGACTCCCACGCACTTGCAAGGGAAATATATCATCAAGCCTATTCCAAACAATAAACGATTGGAAAATCGCCACTTCATGCCTGCTAATGAGCACCTCACCATGCAAATTGCCCGGCAGATATTTAATATTACAACCGCTGAGAATGCGCTGATTTTCTTCGCCGATGACGAACCTGCCTACATCACCAAGCGATTTGACTTCAATGCCGAAAATCAGAAAGTTACACAAGAAGACTTCGCTTCACTACAAGGTAAAACGAAGCAAACAGGTGGCGAAAACTTTAAATATTCGGGCTGCTATCTTGATGCCAAAAAGATTTTTGACAACTATGTTGCCGCTTCTAAAATCGAACTCACGAAATTCTTCAAACTAGTCCTTTTCAACTACATCTTTAGCAATGGTGATGCTCACTTCAAAAACTTTTCCTTGCAACAAACTCCCAATGGCGATTATATGCTGACTCCTGCCTATGACTTGATGAATAGCTCACTGCATGTGAACGATAATGACTTTGCCCTCGATGGGGGACTGTTTCCGAAAACCTATTATTCAGAAACCTACGAACGAAAAGGGCATCCCTGCCGCACCGATTTTGAAACTTTCGGAAAGTTGCTCGAAATACCTAGCGTTCAAATCACCAAAATAACAACAGAGTTTGCCACAAAAACCAATGAAGTGCATCAGCTCATCAACCAATCCTTCCTCGATGAGCGAATGAAGCGCATCTATCGCCGAAGCTATGACGAACGAATGAGCCGGATTAACCGCCACTAATCATGCAGCTTAAACAATTTCGACACATCTTCGCCCATGTGCGAACCAATCAAACGGGCGCGCTGATTTTCCTCGCGCCCTTTCTTGCGATGTTGCACATAGCTGATACACTTCCGAAGCACATCGAAATAAAGCAAAACCGATAGCAAACCGATAATCAACCAAAGTGCTACCACATTAAACCAAACGGTCGGAATGCGAAGTGAACCAAGCACTTTGTAAGGCGCATAGAAATGCGCTCGCCCATTGGTGTTGGTGGGCATGCGCAAGATAGGCTCATCGGCTTGACGAATGTGGTCGTCCACAATGTGGATTTTCTTGCCTGAATATTGGTCGCGCACAAAGAGGGCAAGCTTCTCATTGGTGTATTGCTCTTTGAAAGATTCCAACGCAATTTTATCATCCTCAAAATCTTCAAGAAGTCCCTCATAGGTCATCGCTAAACGATGATTCACCGAATCATATTGCAGTTTAAATTCGTCTTGCGCATCGGTCAGATATTGCAAAATATCTTCATAAGGCAGCTGATGCACATTGCCCTCTTTGAAATGCTGCACCTGCTTTTGAAGCGTTTCTGGTATAGGGTAATCCGCATCAAGCTCATGAAACGAATTTACCAAAATCGGGCGCAACAAATCACCTTGCGGACTGCTACTCGCATCTTGAATGCGCTGATAGGCACTCACCGTGCGACGCAATTCTGGGATATAATAAAAGGCGGCAAAGCTCCATTTGTTCTTCTCGATTTCATCATCGAAGAAATGTTTCTCATAATCATTATCGGCATAAAAATGCACCGCTAAAGCTTCATACGACCAGCGAGCTGCCATCACATCACCAATGATGGGCGTATATTTTGGCTTACTGATGGCAGGGTGCATCTTGTTGAAATCCACAATCGCTCCACTAAGCAACAACTGAGGAACAAGCAGAAGCGGAACAAGAATGTAAATCGCCACGGCTGAATCCAGTCCTGCTGAAAGGTTCAAGCCCAAAAGGTTTGCCAAACAAGCGGTGGAGAACAGCACCACCCACGTGCCGAAAGTCAAACCCTGAATGTCGAGCAGCACATTGGCTAGCACCGCAAAGCAAATCATCTGAAATGCCGACAGCGCAAAAAGCATGATAATCTTCGCCGAAAGATACGCCCCTTTACTCAGATTGAGGAACGTTTCACGCTGACGAATCTTGCGGTCTTTAAAAATCTCTTCGGCACTAATCGAAAGCCCCACAAAGAGAGCCACAATCACACTCATGAAAATGAAAGGCGGAATATTGTCATTCTTACTATAAATATAGTTTCCAAACTCACCATAGCGAGTGAAGAACCCTAGAATCAAAGCCAATATCGGAGCTTCGAGCAAAGCGATAGCAAGGTATTGCCGATTAGCTGTTTTCGATGCAAAATCACGCTTGAAGAACAGTTTGAATTGCTCCCAACGTCGTGGCTTGCTGAATGGTGTTTCAGGCAATTTCTCTTCTTTCACCGGATTGGTGCGCATGAACTCTTTCACACGAGGTTCAACCTTTGCCTTATATTTGGCGTGCCATTCGGCAGCTTCCACTCGGCGGCGACGAATCGTCTTCCCCATCGGGTCCACCATGCGAGCTTCCAAGATTTGCAGCGGCTGCTCCGTCTTCACATTGCCACAAGTGAGGCACTCACTCTCATCAGGGTTCACATAATTGGCTTCATTCTTGAAATAAGTAATCGACTCGCGAGGGTTTCCAAAGAACACCACCCGACCGCCAGTATCCATGACAATCACCCGGTCGAAGAGCTTATAAATGTCTGAAGAGGGTTGGTGAATATTCGCAAACACCAAACGCCCTTTCAAGCATTGCTTTTTGAGTAGATACATCACCTTTTCCGAATCAGCAGAACTCAATCCTGAAGTCGGTTCATCCACAAAAAGCAAAGATGGTTCACGCATCAACTCCAACGCAATGTTGAGCCGCTTGCGCTGCCCACCGCTGAGAATCTTGCGCAGCGGATTGCCCACCACTAAATCACGTGCCTCAATCAGGTTGAAATCCTTGAGCGTCTGTTCAATCTTCGCTTCAATTTGCTCGGCATCCATCTTGCCGAAGCAGAATTGCGCATTATATTTTAAGTTCTCATAAACAGAAAGTTCCTCAATCAACAAATCATCTTGCGGCACATAGCCGATTGCTCCACTGAGCACATCTTCATTGGCTGGGTCGTGAATGTCATAGCCGTTGAGTGTAACCTTGCCCTTGCTTGGTTTCAACTTCCCACACAGCACATTGAGCAAAGTCGTTTTCCCCACTCCACTTCCACCGATAACGCCCACCAATTCGCCCGACTGCTCCTGAAAGCTCAGTTCGTGCAGCCCCTTAGCCTTTCTGTTGAAATCATACTCCACCCCATCGACATTAAACGCCACCGTGGGCTGGTCTTCACGCTTGATGAACTTGCTCATCGCCGAACTATAATAAATCGGCTGCATGCGTGAGGTCTTCAAAATCCCCCCTTGTGGAAACTGATAGAGCATGTTTTGGTTCAGTCGATGCCCATTCATATACATATTTCGAGGACCATTATATCGGAAGTAGAGCGCATTGGTGCTCGGAATGTGAATGAATCGAATCTCCACCGACTGCCCCTCACGACAGAAATGTTTCACCCCCGGATAGATAGATTTTGTGCGACCATCAGCCACCAGAATCCAATCTTTCTTGTCCACGTCCGACAATTCGCCCACCGCAAAATGAAACAAATTGCGGTATTCATCATCATTGAGGTTGAGTTGATTGGCAACTGTCTGTGTGATTTGCAAGCCCAAGCGATAGACCCCATGACCGCTACTAATAAAGTTGAGCAACTGCGTAACGATGGAATAGCGCACCTGCATATCGTTGTGCGTGCCAATGCCGTGACAAATATTGCTGATGTGCTTCTGATTGGCAAAAAGTGCGCCCTCGCCCTCGTCGGTATAGACAATCTCCCGATGCACCTCATGATAATACTTCACATAGTTGTCATACATGTTTTGATATTTCTGCACAAACTCCTGATTATAGGACGTGCGCAGATATTGCTCCACATGTTTCGAGGTGCTTTCGTCATTCAACTTCGAGGTATCCGTAATGATGGCATAGAGCCGAAGCAGCGTTTCAATAATATTTTCGTGCATGGTTTTAGCGACTAAAAATTTAGGCAATAAAAAAAGTCCCTGCTAAAGTAAGCAAAGACTTTTTAATAAGTGTATTTTGATGGTGGTTATTGAAGAAATTTAGCTGAAAGTTGTTGTAGAACGATTCTCACACAATCAAATCTTAGCTAAAAAACTTTTAATTAAGCCATGCTACTTTGCGAGTCAAAATATGTTTTATCTTTGTGATGTAAAAATGGGACTAAATGGAAAATTTCAATAAGAATTTGTATGTAATTGCAGGCTGCAATGGAGCGGGAAAAACAACAGCTTCTTATACAATACTTCCTGAGATATTACACTGTAAGGAATTTGTAAATGCAGATGAAATTGCCAAAGGTCTTTCGCCTTTTCAGCCTGAAAGTGTAGCTTTTGAAGCAGGACGAATCATGCTAAATAGGATGAATGAATTTTGCATGCTAATGAAAGCTTTGCCTTTGAAACCACTCTAGCTACAAGGAGCTACAAGAGCAAAATATTGCAGGCTAAAGAAAAAGGATATAACATCACCTTGTTGTTTTTTTGGCTCAACAATGTAGAACTCGCTAAAGAACGAGTAGAAACAAGAGTAAAAGAGGGAGGACATAACATCCCAACGGATGTGATTGAACGAAGATATCGGAATGGAATACAAAATTTATTTGACATCTACCTCGACCTCGTTGATATAGCCTTAATCTTTGATAACTCCCTAGGCAAGCACGAGCGTATTGCACAAAAAATCAAGTCGCAAGAATTGGAAATCTTCACCCCCATAAAGTTTAACTATTTAAAAGAACAATATGAACGAAAAAGATAAACACACTGAAACTATCAATAAAATACTTATAGGCTTGGAAAAAACCTATGAGAAATTAATTGAATTCAAAAGAGAAAAAAATAGCGAGCTTGTGATTATGCAAGATGGTAAAATTGTGAAGATTAAACCCTAGGATTGATATTACACTTTACCCCTACCAAGGGGCAAGGTGTCAAATGATTCAACACTCTTTCTGCCATCATCATTTCCTTGAGCTTCTTCTCATGCTCAGCCATCTGCTGGCAAAAATCGCTATAGCTATCAACCTTTTGAGGAATCGGAAACGACCATTTTGTTACTTCTCCACCATTGCCATCCAATTCCCCAATGCGTTCGCATTTCACTTCGCCACCGTCTGATGGATAAACGAAACCGCCTAAATCTACTGACAACACGTGCATATAGGAGATAATCTGATTCATATCATTTCGATCAATAGTCCCCGACGACAGTCTTTTATATTTCGCATCGAGCACAAAGTTTTCTTTCCAGAAATCAGGATAACGCGGATAGGCTTCTGGTTCTGCAAACAAGTAAATTGCACCCTTTGATTTTTTATTCTCAGGATGATAAAACCCACATTCCTTTAATATCGTATTTAAATATTCCTCCCACAGCCATGCGCCATCGAAGAGCAAACCATAAACTTTGTCATTCTCCGCTCCAAACTTCAAACCCTCAAAGCGCAATATCCGCAAACAGATCTTCTGCAAGTCGGCATAGGCTGAAAAATAAGGATGAACCAACGGACGAAGATTAGAATTAACAACCGCCCTCCTTGAATTATAATCATAGCTTGGTGTTGCTTGGATTATTTGATTCACACAGCTTTGAAGCTCGCTACCACTCGCCAACACGCCACTTGCGAACTTATGCCGCTTGATAAATTCAATGGTATGCCTCACCAGTTGAGTGATTTTATTGTCATAGCTATGCTCTCGAACTCGATAGGCAATCTTTCCATTGAATGGCATATTGTTTCTGATGTGTGAAGTTACATCTATTGCCCCCTTGACATTCGCATCGTTATACGATTTCTTCTGATATTCTTTAAACAAACCTTGAGCTAATGCCCTTTTTAAGAAAAACGGAAATAGATAAATCAGAAAATCAAAAATACGCTCGTTATCCGTGTGATGCTTTAAATCAAAAAGATTGATAGAACAGACCTTCTGAAGCATATAATGCAGGAAATAATCTTGCTCAACTTTGGCAAAGCGAGATTGAATGGTCAGTTCGCTATCATTCACCCCGATAAAGCCCATGATATTCCCCGTTGTCAGCTTATCCTTATGTAGTGAGAAAATAATTTCATCACCATTCACATCTTTACAGTCGCTAAAAGTTTGAGGGAAAATAAGCAGATTGGAATCACCTTCGCCAACAACGTCCTTAATCCTAAGACTAGAAATCTGCTGAAAATCTCCCAACTCAGGTGGAGACAGCGTGCAATTTCCGCTGTTATTATCCGTTGTTCTTAACATCGTAAGCCGTTTTCAATTTACTCATCAACTCTTCCGAATTGGGCAATCCTCGCAGATATTCAAACACCACACTTTCTAAATGATTATTCCACAAGCTTTCAAAATCTCCTGCATACTCCTTGAGTTTTAAGAAATAGGCTGGACCAATATGATAGGCAGAACTCAATCCTTGAATTTCCTCAATCGCTTTGTTTAAAGAGTTCATCCGCTCTAAAGCTTCCTCCGCCCAATCTTCAATTTCCCCATTCCACATCGATTTTCTTTCTTCTGCCTTAATCTCTTTCCACGCAAAACGACGGCGCATGGCGAAATCCATACTTTCCACACTTCGGTCGATGTCATTCATCGTGCCAATGATATACACATTCTCAGTAATAAAGAAACCATCGGCAAAAACATCATTTTCATCTTGCAGATTTGCATATTGCGTTTTTACTCTTCCGCTTTCTCCACGATAGCCTGGGTCGATTGAAAAGAACAACTCTCCAAATACTTTAGAAATCTCAGCTCGGTTGATTTCATCTATTATGAAAACATAGTTTTTTCGCTCCACCTTTTCGATAGGAGCAATGGCTATCGTATTGCCGTTTATGAACTCATCAAATGCCTTTACAAATGCAAAAAGATAGGTATGATAATAAGCTACACCCAACTTTTCTCCCACTTTATTATACGACCAATCTAGACCTCTATGTAACTTGTATTTTTCATATATCGACAAGATATTAGTCAAGGGTATGTACAGCTTATTATCATTTTTAGATTTCGTAATAAAGCTACGTGAAGTTATTTCAACTATTGGAGCACACGACCGCCCCCCTATTCCCTCTAGCGGATATTCTCCATTTTCGGCAATTTCACTATCAATCTTAGCCAAGAACAACGCCAAACTTTCCGAAGCTGTTTGTTGTGCATTCAATTCTTCTTCCGACTTCTCACTATCTATCAAATTTTGCAAGGCCTTTTTGCAAAACAATTTAAAGATGCCGTCTTTTAATTCAAAGCCTATTTCACCACCATCCTTTTTCAACGGACGCAAGCCTTCCACAAAATCTGTATAGTCATAAGAAGGGTGAAACTGCACAAACTCCGATTCGCCTATTTGCTTGGCAATTTGTTTGGCTAGATAGGTTTTACCTGTGCCAGGCGCACCTGTGAGGATGAGGTTTTTATTTGTTTCTAATAGCTTTATATACGGTTTTATTCTTTGCATATTTTGATATTCTATTATCTGCCTATTGAAGCTCTCCCAAAATGCCATGAGATTTTCAGTTATATTTTCTAAGTTATCAAACAAACCAAGCTCGTCAAGATTCTTGTCCGTGCCTATTTTTTTTCTGTTCCCCTCTCCTAAATAACAATCCTGTGAAAGCTTGCAGATTTTAGTCTTATCACCATTCCATCGGGCAATGATATTAATTCCTGTTCCCTCCCAATTTAAATAACTCTTAACCGACGTATAATCGCCAAAGTTTGCTTGAATGTTGATGCAAATCTTTCCATGCCGATATTGCTCCCAATCCTTAATTTGATCCTGAATTGTAGCTCCGAGGTAACCTTGCCCTGCACTTTTAAATTTACCATCCGCTAATAATGATTCAATATATGCTTTGTACCCTCGACTATTAGCATCATTTCCCACAATCCATTCTAAATGAGCAACAAAATACTCTAATAGCTTTTTAAACTTCACAGACTCTTCGTTCATCACTTATCTTCTTTATTTCCAATATATTTTCTCTAAATCAGTTTTACTTCCCATCAAAGCTACAATATTATTTTCAATAATTGCACTTGCCAACAAAATTCCCCTCCAAGCATCATCAAAAACAAAGGGCGCACCTCAACGGCACGCCCTTTGGAAAGATGACAAACATCTTTCTTCAGCTGCAAAAGAAAATATATCATTTACTCAAACCAAAACTGCACACAACGATTGTGCTCGGTTTCCAATCGGTTGAATCCCTGTTCTCCACAATTATCTTTTGCACAAATGAGCACAAGCATCAACACCATTACTACCCCGAATAGCAACACACTCCAAAGCTTCTTTTTCTGTTTCATTTCTTTTTGTCTTAATGATTATGATACAAAGCTAAGAGCGAGATCTGCCAAATGATGTCATAGGTGAAGAATGTTTGATAATAAACACAAAAAGGTCTTTGCTCCTCAGCAAAGACCTTTTCTATTATTTCCGCAGCCCTAAGCTCGATGCTTATAACCTACCGCTTAATGCTTATCGCTTATTTCGTATAGTTAGCTCTAATTTCTCGCACCAAAGCTGTTAGTTCTTCAATCTGGCGACGAGTCATTGCCGATGAACCTTCGGTTTGCGCATAGATGGCATTGATTTTCACAATGTCCGCATAGGCTTCTTTCAAAGCTTCGGTATCTTTCCCCGGTGTCATGAGTTCTTGTAGTTTGAGCAAGGATTCTTTTTGCGAGATGATTGTCTTCACAATCTCAGGATTTTGATAGGAGTTCTCTGAAATGTTGGTTGCCAAATAAAGACCTTCCACCACAGTGCCCGCCAAGACTAGATATGACACCTCCGTGCGTCCTTGTGCATTGAGATGCGAATAGGATTTCTCAATCATTTCAGTAACGATTTTCACCAAAGCTTCCCGATTGTTGATGTTCGACTTGATTTGATCGGGCAAGCTTTTATCGAACGCATCGACAAAACCGAGTTCGCGCACCAATTGCTCGCAAGCTTGGAAATAAGCTTCCACTTCTGCCTGACTATTATAAGTAATCGCATAAGCCAAGTCGGAAGCATAGCTACCGAGATTGACTGCTTTCAGCTTGTCGGTGAAATAGCTTTTCGCTTTCGAGGGGTCGTTGGAAAGGGTAACGATGTATCCCGCTTGAATGTTAGTCAGCATCTCAGTCAATTCAAACATTGATGGCAAAGGATAGGCGAATTGCTGCACCTCTTGCTTGATGGCTTCATGCGCTTGTTTTGCTTCTTTTCTTTTTTGGGCATTGCCACATGATTGGACGCTCACCGCCAAAATAAGAATGGCTAGCAGTCCGCTAAGTTGTTTCATTGTTTTCATTTTAAGAAAGTTTAAGCCCCTTTCGGCTTCACAGCCAAAGAGCACAGTTTATTTATCGTATTTATATTTCACAATTTTATCAATCTCAGAAACTCCTCCCGAGTGGCGGCACGCTCAAAAGCTCCGGTGAAATCAGATGTTGTGGTGGTTGAACCTTGTTTCTGCACGCCTCGCATTTGCATGCACATATGCGTTGCTTCAATCACCACCACCACACCGAGCGGATTTAATGTTTCTTGAATACAGTCTTTAATTTGAGAGGTCAATCGTTCTTGCACTTGCATTCTTCGGGCAAACGCATCGACCACACGAGCGATTTTGCTCAGTCCGGTGATATATCCATTTGGAATATAGCCCACATGCGCCTTGCCAATGAAAGGCAACATGTGATGCTCGCACATGGAGTAAATCTCAATATCTTTCACAATCACCATTTGGCGATAGTCTTCCTTAAACATGGCATCGCGGAGAATCTGCTGGGGGTCTTGCTTATATCCTTGCAGCAGAAATTGCATGGACTTCGCCACACGCAAAGGCGTTTTCTCTAAACCCTCGCGCGAAATATCCTCGCCTGCCAATGTGATGATTTCAGCATAGTTAGCCGCCATCTTATTGGTAATATCTTCATCATAGCGGTCAATTCGTTGGTATCCGCCTTGCTCATTGTGTAATACTTCCATCAATTGTTATTCTCCGAGCGAAGTGCGAAGTGCAAAACCGCTCTGTTTTTATTGGTTTTAAATTACGGTGTAATAATACGACCTTTTAATCTATTTTCAGGCAAAAGAAGCGCAAAATCTTGTGTCGTTGCAACAAAAATAATTGAAACTAAACATGAATTTGCATTGCGCATTATCGCTCAATAGTTCCTTGCCTTTCTTTAGGGGACTTCTAAAAATTAGTTTTTAATTGGGGAATCCACTAAAACCTAGGCATGAATGCCTAGGCTGTTACGGTTTGCTCTTTCAGAGCAATTTAAAACACTTGGTTTCAGAAAATCCTCCTAAAATCAAAATGACCGAACAGCTAATTTTTAGAAGTCCCCTTAATTTATTAGACAAAGCTAATAAAATGTTTCGCACGACCTGTGTTTCAGCTCACAAAACTTTCCTGCAATTGATTTCGGTAGGCTATCGGGGTGAAGTTGGTGTGCTTCTTGAAGAATTTTCCGAATGAAGATTGGTCGCCAAAGTGCAGTTCATCGGCTATTTCTTGAATGCTTTTACTTGGAGTTCGGAGCAATATCTTAGCCTCTCCGATTAAGGCTTCGTTAATCCATTTAGTGGGCGGTTTGCCGCTAGCTTTGGTCAGAAAGCGAGAAAGTCTTCCAGGTGTTAGGCAGAGTTTTTGAGCGTAAAACGACACCTCATGTTGCTCTTTGCAATGGTCGAGAACCAACGTAGCGAATTGGCTGATGAGTTCTTGCTTACGACTGTTCTTGACTTTCGTCCCACTGTTTTCCAGCTTTTTCAAACGTATATCTATCACCTCTAGGAGGAAGCAGATTACTTCAGTCTTCACAAATTCGCGCAAAAAATGATGGTCGGTTGCACAAAGCTTCTTTTGAATATTGTCGAGAATTGGTGTGAGCCTATTTTGTTCCTTTTCGCTGAAGTTGGTCAGCGGCGAGGAATTAAACGTGGAGTTCGCAATTGAATTTTTCAAACTTGGAATCCAATCAAAAATCGACAGCAGAAAGTCTTGCGAAAGAATGAGGGTAAATCCTTTATAGGTGTTCGGCACAGAAACGCTGTCGATGATGTGCCGTCCATTGAGGCTGAGCAGCGTGCCTTTAGTCAATCGATGCGGTTGATAATCGACATTAAAATGCGCTTCGCCATATTGACAAAAGAAGAATACCGCAGCATTAAGACGAATGGGAGGATGGGTTGCTGAGTCGATTATTTGCTTCGGCTGAAGCACTTCATTTCGATAGAAAATAATATCTTCATTCAGCGAGATTTTCTGATTATCTCCACCCATGTGGTGTTCTGAAGCTTTCTTAAAGCCGGAATGAATGACCGCCATATCTTTTTTTGTCAAAGATACATTTCATTTTTGAATTAAGGTTGAAAATGGACGAATTATCAGGGGGTGTTCGCAATTAACTAGGGAATATTCCTTTAAATGACCATATAGACTTTATCAACAAACCTTGTAATTGCATCAGGCTATTTCAATGACGGTCGACAATGCAAAATCTTAAATCTCTACGGAAGCTACGGCAAAGAAAAACACAACGTCTTCAAAAATATTGCTATCTTTGAACTCAATTAGAATATACATGACTATATGGCATCTTACAATCTTGAATTTATTTCAGACGCTGATTTATACAATCACGTTAAAGACACGGTTGATAAATACAGTTTTAAGATGGATTTGAAAAAGTTCAATAGCAACTTAATCGATCCAATCAAACTAACATTCGACACCAAGGTTTACGAGCAAAGCTACAAACAGACTATCACAAACGAAGTACTTCGGCAGCTCGACAAATCAAATTCCAACCATATCGGATATTTTCACCAAAATATATTCAATTACATTTCCAAAGATTGGACTGTACCAGCAGAAGGTTACGATGTCATAAACGAGTTAGCCAAAATCTACGTAGAGATGAAGAACAAGCACAATACGATGAACTCCTCGTCGAGTCAAAAAACGTATATGCGATTTCAAAATACCATAATTCAAAACCCTAAAGCAAAATGTTTGCTTGTTGAAGTTATCGCAACTAAAAGTCAAAATGCACCTTGGGTTGTTAGTCTTGACAATAAAAAACAGCCTGCGAACGAAAACATTAGAAGAGTTTCGATTGATAAATTCTATGAAATGGTTACAGGGGATGTTGCTGCATTTGCAAAGCTTTGTGAGGTCTTGCCTAAAGTTATTTCTGATGTTGTTCAAAATGGAAAAAAACGCAAAAGGAGCAACACTGTTTTCACAGAATTAAAGCAGATTTCTGCGGACTTGCTCACAAGTATTTACCTACTTCCATTTGAGAAATACGAAGGATTCGACAAGCTAAAATTCAAATAAAATGAAATTATTTAATGAAATTGAAGTAAGCAACTTGCTTGATATTCCCATCGATCGTTTAGATGTGTGGGCGAAAAATGGCAGGCTAATTCCTCGTCAAATTAACGGTGTGCGAAGCTATGATAGATATACGCTGATGCAATTCAAAGCTGCACAAGAAATCTTAGATTCTGAATGGGATAATTTCATCCAAATCAAGCCAAACGATAAATATACTTCAATAGAACTCTTTGCAGGGGCTGGTGGCATGGCTCTAGGAATGGAAATGGCAGGCATTGAGCATATGCTGCTAAACGAGTTTGAGCCTAATGCATGCAAAACTTTGCGCCACAACCGACCTCAATGGAGAGTAGCCGAGGGCGATATTAGGGGAATAGATTTTACAGAATACAAAGGAAAAATTGATGTAGTTACAGGTGGATTTCCTTGCCAAGCCTTTTCCAGTGCAGGGAAGAAACGAGGTTTCGAGGACACTCGAGGTACGCTATTCTTTGAATTTGCACGATGCATCAATGAGGTTCAACCTAAGATATTTATAGGCGAAAATGTCAAAGGACTTTTGAAACACGACAGTGGCAACACCATTGAAGTAATCAAACAAGCAGTGAAAGATATTGGCTACACATTAATCGATCCTAGGGTGCTGAATGCAATGTATTATAAAGTACCACAAAAGCGCGAACGACTAATCCTCGTGGGAGTGAGAAACGACCTTGCGAG
Source organism: Mangrovibacterium sp. (assembly GCA_047974225.1). GTDB lineage: Bacteria > Bacteroidota > Bacteroidia > Bacteroidales > Prolixibacteraceae > JBKEDC01. Next base: position 7,992 of record JBKECD010000076.1, on the reverse strand, counting down.
CCAAATCTCAAAGTTTCATTTCCCAGAGAAATACACTACGGTACTGACTGTTTTCGATGCTCTGAAAAAAGGAGTGCTTTATGATAGCGATGTGCCGAAAAGTGAGGGTGTGAGCTATCCGCAGCGAAAAAAAGAGATTATGGAACAAGTGCCTGAGGGGGGATATTGGCGTGATTTGTCTGACGAATTGCAACGAGAATACATGGGAGGAAGCTATTTCTTAGGCGGAGGAAAAACAGGACTTGCAAGAAGACTTTCGATGGACAAGCCTTCGCTCACATTGGTCTGCGCACCAGCGATGAAGCAAACAGAACGATGTCACCCAAAAGAAACCCGACCTTTGACAATAAGAGAGAGTGCACGTATTCAAACCTTCCCTGACGATTGGACATTTTGCGGTGCAAAAGGTCAGCAATACAAGCAAATAGGAAATGCAGTTCCTGTAAATTTAGCATATGCACTAGGGCTTAGTGTAGTTGATTTCCTAAATAATTTAAAACCAACTAGTGATTTAAATTAAACACTAGGGGACTTCTAAAAATTAGTTTTTAATTGGGGAATCCACTAAAACCTAGGCATGAATGCCTAGGCTGTTACGGTTTGCTCTTTCAGAGCAATTTAAAACACTTGGTTTCAGAAAATCCTCCTAAAATCAAAATGACCGAACAGCTAATTTTTAGAAGTCCCCTTTATTAGCTTGACTGAATTAATTTATTAGACAAAGCTAATAAAATGTTTCAAGAGAGGCAACGTGAGTTGTCTTATTCCCTACTTCCTATCACAAATCTATCAAAATCACTTTCATACAAACCATCTTGGATAATTCGATACTTCTCAAACTCAGTTTCTGCATGAAGTTTTGCAAGTTCTGCAGTAACTTTTCCATTGTCTTGAAGCACCTCCCTATCCCACAAAGTCAAGAAACCATTTAGTCGTTTTTCCCAATCTTCCATTGTCATCGGAATATGCCTTTCAGCTTGCACTTCCGCCATGTCTAAATATGCGGATACAATTCTTCCCAATTGAAATAACTCTTTATCTGAAAGATAGTTTTTTGCAATACTCACATCTGATTTATGTATTTTCCCTTTCGGTGCTCCATCCCATGACGTAAGCCCCATGTGCTCCTTGTCCGCATCTGCACGATCACAAATAACTTCTGCAGCAGTTTGCCCATGAATAGCATAATGCAATTTATTTTGAACCGCAGCAAAGAATCTTCGTGTAGCTTTGGCTGATGCATCATAATCTAATGCCGTAGCATAAATGTCCGTGATTTTCTGATAAAACTTTCTTTCCGAGAGCCTAATCTCTCTGACCTTCTCCAATTGTTTTTCGAAATAATCTTTAGAAAGCACCGTCCCCCCATTTTTCAATCGCTCATCATCCATCACCCAACCTTGTATGGTATAGTCCTTCACAACCGTATTTGCCCACTTGCGAAATTGCACTGCACGCTCATTATTCACCTTAAAACCTATCGCAATAATTGCCTGCAAATTAAAATGATCAACATTTCTTGAAACCGTCCTTTCCCCTTCTTTTTGAACTATTAAGTATTTCTTAATCGTTGCATGCTCTTCAAGTTCATTGTCCGCATATATTTTCTTCAGATGCTGGTTAATTGCAGGAACCGACACATCATATAGTGTTGCCATCATTTTTTGCGTAAGCCATATATTTTCGTTTTCATAGCGCATCTCTATGCTCCGCTCATCACTGCCAGTAGAAGCGATAAAAGTTAAGTACTCCGCAGCAGAAGATCTTACGATAGATGGTTTATTCATTCGTATGTATTTTATTAGCTTGACTGAATTAATTTATTAGACAAAGCTAATAAAATGTTTCGCACGACCTGTGTTTCAGCTCACAAAACTTTCCTGCAATTGATTTCGGTAGGCTATCGGGGTGAAGTTAATAATGAAACCAGCACAGCTATGATATTTCAACCAAAAGAAGAAAAAACACAGGAATAGTTTGCAAACACAAAGTTTATCCGTATAATTGCACCGTATTAGTAATAGTACATACTCCCCTTAGTTGGGAAAGACTAAGGCTAACCCCTCAAATGCAGAGGGGTTTTTTTATATACTTACATATGGAACAAAGAAAGCAAAAGGTAATTGTCTATGTAGATGGATTTAATTTCTACTATGGACTGAAATCAAAAGGCTGGCGCAAATACTATTGGTTGGACATGGTGAAATTCGCTGAGAAACTTTTACGACCACATCAAGAACTTGTTGAAATATGCTATTTCTCAGCCAAACCAACCGATATTCAAAAGTCGAAACGCCAAGACGCTTTTTTTCAAGCCAACAAGTTAAATCCTCGTTTTGCATTACACTTAGGCAAGTATCTGACAAAAAATATCACTTGTAAATTTTGCCACCGTGTAAATTCATCTTTTGAAGAGAAAGAAACCGATGTGCGGATTGCAACATCTATGCTCGCTGATGTTTATCAAAAAAGGTGCGATGTAAGCTTTCTTGTTTCAGCCGACAGTGACCTTGTGCCTCCAATAGAACGGATTAAAGAAATAAACCCCGCACACAAAATCATTGTGTGCTTCCCGCCAAATCGTCATTCCTTCAATTTGAAAAAGTGGAGCAATGGTGTAAAAATGCTTACCGATAAGAAATTCTATGAAGAATGCTTGCTTCCCAAAGCACTAGAACTACCAGACGGTTTTGTGCTAAAACAACCCGACAAATGGAAATAACTGCCCCACTTGTGAATTATTCGCATATATTAGCTTGACTGAATTAATTTATTAGACAAAGCTAATAAAATGTTTCGCACGACCTGTGTTTCAGCTCACAAAACTTTCCTGCAATTGATTTCGGTAGGCTATCGGGGTGAAGTTGGTGTGCTTCTTGAAGAATTTTCCGATAGTTGCCCAATGGTGTCAGGGCTATGGTGAAAGTATGTTGGTGTACAATCAATATTCATCCATGATCCGAGTAGGAATATGCATAAAACCATCCGTTCGCAACTTGTATTGATTGAATTATGAGTTGACCTAACGGTGATTAATCGCGCAGCCAACTCATAACTCATAACTCATAACTCATAACTCATAACTCCTAACTCTAATGGTATTTCGATTTCCTTGTAAACGAAAGTGCAACCTTCGGGAAGAGGAGCATTGGAATCGTTACCCCGGTGGCGAGCAGAAACAGCGTGGTGCTGGTAACGATGCCATTCGAGAAAAACATATCCATGTATTGCTCGCGCAGAGTGGGGTCGCTCATATTCTGCAAAAACATGATGAGCGAGAAAATCATATTATAGGCGAACTTACCCGGAATCATGGGCAGCAAAGAAGGAATGCAAAGCACCGTGATAGGCACTTTCGAATATTTCCCCAAGGCTAAACCGCCGAAACCAATCAGCAGTGCTCCGATGAATGAAGCTATCGCAATATTAACATCGGCATAGTTCATCAGGCAAAAGCGCAGCGCATGACCGAAAGCGGCAAGCAGCGCAATAAACTTGAAACAACGCATCGGCGGATTGGAAATCGCCCCAAAACCCATGCCGGCAATGCCGGCAAAAACCATATCTATAATTATATCTGTTGCAATCATACTAAAGCTCCTTTCGTGATAATCAGTGTTAGACCCAAACCAATGGCTAGCGAAACAATCCACAGCAAGGCGTTGATTAGTCGGGTGATGCCTGTGAGCACATGCCCTTCAATCATGTCGATAACGCCATTGATGAGCGGCACGCCCGGCACGAGAAATAGCACACTAGTGGCGAGCGCAATGCTCGAAGTGCTATCATATAATAAGGTGGTGGAGCAAACCAGTGAAGAAACAAAAGCTGCCGAAATCACCTGCAAATAGACATTCAGATGCACTGCCGCCATTTGTGTGCGCAGATAAAACGCCATGCCTGTGCCGACAAACACCGTAGCCATCGAGGCAATATCGCCCCCAAAGAGCTGACAAAAAGCGGCATTTCCGGCACTTGCAGCCAATAGCGTCTTCCACTTGCCCAAGCGTGGCGTGCTGAGAATTTTATCGTATCGTCGTTGGAGGTCGGCAAAATCATAATGATAGTCATAGCAATTCCAACTCAGGGCACTCAATCGGGCGTTGTGTTCAAAGTTGAAAGGCAGATGATTCACCCATGCAATCTCGGTGATTTGCGCATGGTGCTGAGAGTCTTTCAAAGTGAGAATTACATGGAGATTGAACACCCCTAGCTCCACTTCATAGCCGAAGGATTCGCCAATGCGACGAGTGTTCCGCAGCACGCGCGAAGTGTGCACACCACAACCCATGAGATGGGTGGCATATTTGAGCATAAACTCTGCCTTATCATAGAGTTCATCTTCTAATTGTTGCTCCATAAATCAATACGTTGGTTCTGAAAATGATGTTTTACAGCACAAAAGTAGTGAAAAAGAGGAAACAGCCACAAAATACGACCTGTGTTTTTCAAACAAAGACCGATGCAGAAAAAATATAGACTATGTTTTCTCAAACAAAGCCCGATGCAAAAAAATATAGCCTGTGTTTTTTCAAACAAAGACCGATGCGAGAAAAATATAGCCTGTATTTTTTCAAACAAAGACCGATGTGGAAAAAATATAGACTGTGTTTTTTCAAACAAAGACCGATGCAGAAAAAATACAGTCTGTGTTTTTCAAAACAATGACCGATGCAGAAAAAATATAGTCTGTATTTCCGTTAGAAAAGCATTATTTTCCACGCTATTTACCTATTTTGCGCACAAAACCTTTTCTGTCCAATCAGATTTTTATTATATTTGCCAAGCTATTTTGCCTACATAGGCAAAACACGTTCGATTAAATAAATTTTCAACTCAACACATGAGCGAAGAACTAGAAAATAAGTCGAGTAATTATGGTGCGGATAGCATCCAAGTGCTCGAAGGATTAGAGGCGGTGCGCAAACGCCCTGCCATGTATATCGGTGATGTCAACGAAAAAGGTTTGCACCACTTAGTTTATGAGGTGGTGGACAACTCCATTGATGAAGCCTTAGCCGGATATTGCACGAACATTGATGTGTTTATCAACGAAGATAACTCTATCACGGTGATCGATGACGGTCGGGGTATTCCAACTGAAACTCACTCGAAAGAAAAGAAATCAGCACTTGAAGTGGTGATGACGGTGCTTCACGCTGGGGGTAAGTTCGACAAAGGTTCTTATAAAGTGTCGGGTGGTCTGCATGGTGTGGGGGTTTCGTGTGTGAATGCACTTTCCACACACCTCAAAGCCGAAGTGCACCGCGAAGGAAAAGTGTGGAACCAAGAGTTCAGCATCGGAAAGCCGCTTTATGATGCCAAAATTGTGGGCGACACCGACAAGACCGGGACAATCATCACTTTCAAACCCGATGCTAGCATTTTCTTAGCCACTGTTTATAAGTATGAAATCCTCGCTGGTCGTTTGCGTGAATTGGCATTCTTGAATGCTGGCGTTCGCCTAAACCTCACCGACAAACGCGAGGTGAGAGAAGACGGCAGCTTCCGTTCAGAAGAATTTTTCTCAGAAAAAGGATTGGCGGAGTTTGTGGACTATCTCGATGGCACACGCGAAAAACTCATCGAAGAGGTGATTCACATCACCAACGAAAAAGGCGATGTGCCGGTGGAAATCGCCATGAGCTATAACACGTCTTTCTCGGAAAATATTCACTCCTATGTGAACAACATCAACACGATTGAAGGCGGAACGCACCTCACAGGTTTCCGTCGTGGATTGACTCGCACGCTGAAAAACTATGCTGACAACTCGGGCATGCTCGCCAAATTGAAGTTCGACATTTCGGGCGATGACTTCCGTGAAGGTCTTACGGCGGTGATTTCGGTGAAAGTGCAAGAACCACAGTTTGAAGGGCAGACGAAAACGAAGCTCGGCAACTCTGATGTGTCGCAACCGGTTGACCAAGCGGTGAGCGAGATGCTCAACAACTATCTCGAAGAAAACCCACGAGCAGCAAAAGCGATTGTGGATAAAGTGATTTTGGCAGCGCAAGCTCGCCATGCGGCTCGCAAGGCTCGCGAATTGGTGCAACGCAAAAATGTGATGACAGGCGGTGGATTGCCCGGTAAGCTCGCTGACTGTTCGGATAGAAACCCTGAAAACTGCGAGGTGTATCTTGTCGAAGGGGACTCGGCAGGTGGCACGGCTAAGCAAGGTCGAAACCGAGCTTTCCAAGCCATTCTTCCGCTTCGTGGTAAAATCCTCAACGTGGAGAAAGCTCTTCAACACAAAGTGCTCGAAAGCGAGGAGATTCGTAACATCTTCACCGCTCTTGGGGTAACCTTCGGAACGGCTGACGACACACGTGCGGTGAACATCGAAAAGCTTCGCTACCACAAAATCATCATCATGACCGATGCCGACGTGGACGGTGCGCACATCGCCACGCTCATCATGACGTTCTTCTTCCGCTACATGCGTGAGTTGATTGAAAATGGATACTTATATATTGCCACTCCTCCGCTCTATTTGGTGCGCAAGGGCAAGAAACAAGAATATGCGTGGACGGAGCAACAACGCTTGCAACTCATCCACGAGTGGAACGAGGGCAAAGACACTGGTATTCACGTGCAACGATACAAAGGTTTGGGGGAAATGAACGCCGACCAGCTTTGGGAAACCACCATGGACCCCGAGCGTCGCACGCTCCGCCAAGTGGATATCGAAAATGCGGCTGAAGCCGACCGTACATTCAGCATGCTGATGGGCGATGAAGTGCCTCCACGCCGCCAATTCATCGAGGAAAATGCAGTGTATGCGAATATTGATGCGTAGGGCGGTTTGCGCTGTAAGCGATAGGCTGTAAGCAAAAAAACAAAACTCTGAAAAGTTGAAACTTTTCAGAGTTTTGTTTTTTTGCTATTCCTTTTTTAGTCTTTGAGCAATTTTACATGCAACATATCTCTAATAATGACACCGTCATCAAAGATTTCATAGGCAAATACCCAATCTCTCTCAAATGAGACACACCTATATCCTAATAATCGCCACTTTTTAAACCGACACAATGGATAGTCCGCTATGCCAGCTAAAGATAAAAACAACACATCCATCCTATCACAGCGTCGTTTTGCTGCCTCTTTCGACATTTTGAGTTGAGTCTTCAAAAACACCTCCAACTCATCAATCTTATCCTGAACTGTTTGGGATATTACTACCTCACGCATCGCCCTCTGTCCATTGGTCTATACGCCGACGAAGTTCGTCTGTAAACACTCTTGCAGGAACAGCATCACATTCATTGGCAGCCTCTCGAAAGGTTTTCTTTTTCTCTTCAGCAACCATATCAAAAGGTAAAGTCTTGATGCATTCAAGACCCTGCCTCTTGCTGTGATTACTTACTTTAATAATACTCGTTGCCATATTATTAATTCCCTTACATTCAGCGGAGAGAAGGAGATTCGAACTCCTGGTACCTTGCGGTACACACGCGTTCCAGGCGTGCACAATCGGCCACTCTGTCACCTCTCCATTAGTTTTGCAGTGCAAAGAAAAGAACTTTTTTGAGATAATCAAAATCTGATTCCAATCCCCAACGATTAAAATCGTGGGGATTAACGACCAACAATTAAATCCCACAATTAAATCCCACGATTAAATCCCACAATTAAATCCCCCACGATTAAAATCGTGGGCTAACAAGGTGTCGTGCCTATGGCACTTGGAAATGGGGTTTAATAAATATTGTTCGTTATTCCCCCACGATTAAAATCGTGGGGGAATAAGGTGTCGTGCCTATGGCACTTGGAAATGTATCTATCTATATTAATATATCTCTGCAATTGTTGTATGATGTCGTTATTATATCTACATTCGCATTTAAAACAATATACTAATGGCAAATACCTACACTCAGATGCTTACCCAATTTGTTTTTGCGGTCAAAGGACGAGAAAATTGGATTACTACAGACGCAAAAGATTCAATAGAGAAATATATTGTAGGCATTGCTCAATCATTAGAATGCA
>JBKECD010000102.1:0-21970 GCA_047974225.1 Mangrovibacterium sp. | reverse complement strand
GAATAAATATGTGGATTTTTTCTACAAGTTTGTAGGGGCAGAGCCCTGTGTTCTTTGTAGTAAAACATGCATTTCAGAGGCTTTCATAATATATCATCTTTTGCTGTTCTGCTCATATTGAGAGAGCCAATCTTTGGCATGGCTCAAAAAAAGACCAGAGGGAATTTTCCCTCTGGTCTAACATCTCAAATGTGAATTTCGATTCTAAAAAATAGAACTAAATTCGGCTTTGCCTACCAACCAGGGTTGTCAGGCAATAAGTTTGGATTTAGCGCTTTTTCTTCTAGCGGAAGTGGTAATAAATAATATTTATCGAGCCATCCTTTTCCTGCATTGGCTTGGTTTTGGAAGCGTTTTACATAGCCTTCCGATCCAGCAGTCGCAGACTGATCAACAAAGTTTTCGTTTACTAATGGAATTTTGAGTACATTAGCATAAACCTCTCCTGTTTCTTTATCGGTGAAATCATCATAGCGCAAGTAGCAGCCCACCACATCACGGTTGATAAACCAAGGAGCACATTTCCAACGACGGATATCATCAAATCCGCAACCTTCACCGAGCATTTCCACGATGCGTTCTCGGCGAATTTCCCAAAGAACAGGATCAACATCAGGATCGCGTTTAGGGTCGAAGTCGCTGCCAATGGCAGACACTAGCATGTCATCCACGCCTGCACGAGCACGAAGTTTGTTGATAGAAATTTCTGCTGCAGCTTGGTCGAATTGATTAAGTTCCCATTTCGCTTCCGCATAGTTCAAATAGATTTCACTCATGTGGAAGATTGGCATGTCAGTTTCATTTATGCCCGCAGGTACATTAACCTCCCAAGTGTTGTAAAATCGGAAAAATGTATATCCAGTGAGCGATTTAAGAGGGTTTACTCCATAGCCAGTTGTAACGTTTGGCGACATAGGGCAAGAAGCAACGTTGTTGTTGAATGCTGTTGCAGGCAATCGTTTAGTGGTGCTAGCAAAAACCGTAGGCATTAAATCTACATATTCGTAATAATCGGTGTTGAACTCCTCAGGCTCAGAATAGTTGAATGCAGATGCTGCGATTTTATTTCCATCAGCATCTAGTTTAAAGCCGTCTTCATCAGCTTCTCCATTTTCTATTTCTTCTTTAGTAGCTTTTTGGTATTCGAAGTATGGAGGAAGCACTGAGGCATACAAGCGATGGTCGCGGTTGCGGAACTCAGCATACATTGATTTGTCACCTTCATACATGGTGTTGCTTGCATTGTGAATAGGCAGACCGTTTGCACTGAGGTAAAGTTCTACAGTGTATTTGGGAAGTTCCCAGCGGTTGGCAGCGGTACGGCAGTAGCGACTCATGTAGTGAGTCAATACTCCATTGGTGAAGTCTTTATAGAATACCACGCCTGGGTTCGCTGCCAAGCTCGCACTGTTGAACAAGGCGTCGTAATCGCCCAAAGAAGGATAAGCAGTCATCAAGGCTTCTGAAGCGCGAACCGATTGCTCAAGTAGGTCTGTTTTTTTGTATTTGGCATTGTCATCGCTCACGTTGTGGTATTCGCGCCAAGTGCCTTCAAATAGACCAATTCGAGAAATCAAGAATTGCACGCAAGCTGTATTGATGGTGTTGGCTCCATTGCCATTTTCTTTGATGTTTTCTTCGGCATAAATCAGATCGTCCATCATATGGTCAATGACCACCGTTCGGCTATCGCGAGGCGCATTTTGGATAGGGTCGCTTTCTGAAATTGCATGGTCCACCCAAGGAATGTCGCCAAAGCGAGACACCATTTCAGCATAGAGGAATGCACGGAAAAAATAGCCTACCGAACGCCAGTGAGCTTTATCGGTGTCATTCATTTCTGAATCTTCGATATTGTCCAACATGATATTGGTGCGACGTACATATGAGAAACTCCAGCCTCCAGTAGCATACGTCCAGTATTGCGCAGCGTCGTTAGCATCTGCAAAAGTGGTTGCCACTTGTGCAGCATAGGGGTTTGGATTATTATATCCGTTTCGCATCAGATATCCTGCATAGAAATCGCCACGAGCTGGTCCATTATATGAGTTGGTGGTTCGGGTGATTGCCGAATAGTCCATAAACACATCATACAATCCCCAAGCATAGGTTTGGAAATTTTCGTTGGATTTGAAAGCTGTCGCTTCGCTCTGCGATTCGATGGGATACTTCTCTAAGAAGTCATCGTTACACGCCGCAAGAGCTAGCGCAATGTATAGTGATAAAAATATCTTCTTCATGATTGTTATAATTATAGAGTTACATTAATGCCAAATGAGTAAGTTGCATAGAAAGGATATCCCCATCCTAGGCGCTCAGGGTCAATACCTTTCACGAGGCTAGAGAATGTAGCCAAGTTTTCACCACTAAAGAATATTTTTCCTGAGTTCAAACCTACGCGGCTGATCAGTTCTCTTGGGAAGGTATAACTCAAGGTTACGTTTTTCAATCTCAAATAGCTCGCATCAGAAAGGTATTTGGTTTGCGTGCGGTAGTTTGAGCTTGCGTTTTCATTCTCTCCGTAGATACGAGGAAGGTATGCACTAGGATTTGCAGCCGAATAATCACCTCCAGCAGCATCCGCAGGCTTCCAGTAGTTGAGGTTGTCTTCAAATACGTTGATGTAGTTGAGTGAAGGTCCAAACATCAAGTCGTTTTTAATCCATGCATCACGTTTGGCTGTTCCCTGAAGCATGAATGAGAGGTCGAAGTTTTTCCAACCCACATTTCCGTTGATGCCATATTGATAGCGAGGAGTGTTGTTTCCGATGATTTTTCGGTCGCCGGGTGCGTAAACGGTGTTTTCGCCTGTGTTGATTTGATTTTTCGCATCGTCATCATTGATGTTTACAAATTTAACATCGCCAGGTTTTACGGTTGTTCCATTAATGCTTGTTACTCCCTCTTTCAACACAAAGTTAGTGAGGTCAGAGAAGTCGTCAGCAGTATAAAATCCATCGGTTACATATCCCCAGATTTCTCCAATTTCCATTCCATTGCGATAGTTGCTATTGGTTGAAGAATCATAGAACAATCCCGCTTCGTTGTCATATTTAGTAATTTCGGTTTTTGAATCATAGAGATTGAAGCCGATACCATATTTCCAATCACGGATGCGATCTTTCCACGAAATGCCCAATTCCCAACCAATTGTTTGTAAGTCAGCAGCGTTTTGGTCAGGAGCACTAGCTCCAATTACGCCAGCCAATTGCACTCCAGGGGCAAGCATGCCGATGGTGTTGCGTTGATACCAGTCGAAAGTAGAATTCAGTCTGCCGTTAAGCATCGCTAAGTCGATACCCAAGTCGAGCGTTTGCACCACTTCCCAAGAATAGTCAGAACGCACTAGTGCAGGAGGATCGAGAGTCGTTGGTAATACACCATCGACAACCCAACTTGATAAGCCTGCCGCCATAGAAGGCATATAGCCATATTCAGCCACCCCTGATTGGTTGCCTAGCTCGCCATAAGAAGCACGGATTTTTGCCAAGTCGAGCCAGCTTTTAGTGCTTGCCATGAAAGATTCACTATCTAATCTCCAGCCTAAAGAAACCGAAGGGAAGAAGCCGAAGCGAGTGTCAGTAGGAAATTTTGAAGAACCATCATAACGACCGTTCACTTCCAAGAGATATTTATCAAGGTAATTATAGTTCACACGGAAGAATGCACTTCGAATAGCGTATTGCAAGAATGAATCGGTAACGTTTTTAGTTCCTGTAGCACTTGAAAACGATGGAGACTCAGCATTAATCATTTCATTAGAGTTCACAGCTAGCGATTCATAATCACGTGTTTCTTGTGAATAACCAGCCATCGCTTTGAGGTTGTGGTCGCCAAGTTTATGTTCATACGAACCATACAGGTTGAGCGAGTTGAGCACGGTGCTTGTTTTGGTATTGTAGTATCGAGGGTCGGCAGATAAACCATCGGCTTGGTTGCTGATGGTGATCATTTCTACATTGTTGGTATATCGTTTGTAATCCACCGCATTTGATTCATAGGTATATTCAAATACGCCTTCAAATCCTTTGAAAGGATGAATGGCAGTTCTCGAAAATAAACGAGTATTTTCAGTAGTCCATGTTGATGGGTCGCAATAGAGCAAATAGTTAGATGGAGTAAGAACAGGATACTCTGTACCATAGGGGTCAAAGCTAGAAGCCATCGAACCATTAGGAGTAATAGAAGGAAGTCCTACTTTGAAAACGTTACTGTTTTCTACATAGCTTCTGTCTGATTTCATAAAGCTTACATCAATTGATTGAGTCAGCCAATCGGTTACATCGGCACTCACAAATGAAGTCATGTTGATACGCTCGAAATTATCTTTATCAGTGATAAGCGGACCATCTTGCCCTGTATATCCCAATGCCATGCGATAAGAGATGCTTTCACTACCTCCAGTGGCAGACACGTTGTGTGTTTGTTGGAATCCAAAGTCATCAAGAATAGCTGTTTGAGGACTATGTCCTTGTAAGAAGTAGTAGTAATTCTCGCCAGCAGGCATGTATCGACCATCTTTGAAATAATCGTCAGGGTGTTTAGCTGCAAAGCCGCTAGGGTCAGCATTGTATTCTTTCACATAGCCAATATACTTGTCGATATCTACGTTGTTGAGCAACGAACCATTCAAGAAATCCTTCATGGTGTATAGATAATCGAGCACGGATGCCGATTGAGGGCGATTGACAGACGTTTGGAAAGCGAAGTTGTTGTTGTAGTTCAACGAGAATGCTTCGCCTTTTTTTGCTTTTTTGGTAGTAATCAAGATTACCCCAAAAGCACCGCGCGCACCATAGATGGCAGCTGATGCAGCATCTTTCAATACCGAGATTGACTCAATGTCTTCAGGGTTGAGCAGGTCGATTGAACCGGGCACGTTGTCAATCAAAACAAGTGGTTCGCCAGTGGTGGTGGGTGAATCGCCCAAGCTAGCGATAGAAGTAGTACCGCGAATGTTGAGGGTTTTAGCTCCTCCGGGAGTTGCTCCCCCTGTTACTTGCAAGCCAGGGATTGTGCCTTGCAGGGCATTGGCTACACTGGTTACAGGGCGGTCGCCCAACACTTCGTCCATTTTCACTTGGGCAACAGCTCCAGTGAGATTGACTTTCTTCTGTGTGCCATAGCCGACAGCTACTACCTCTTCAAGTCCGATAGCGTCTTCTTTCATGCTCACATTGATGGAGGTTTTGCCAGCCACTGCTACTTCGTGGGCTTGCATGCCGACGAAGGTGAACACAAGCGTGCCGTCATTAGCAATGGCAATGCTGTATTGCCCATCAAGATTGGTGATGACACCATTGGTTGTGCCTTTTTCGAGTACGGTTACTCCAGGCAAGGGCTGCCCATTAGGGTCGGACACGATGCCCGAAACCTTTTGTTGTGCATAAGCACTACCTAGTAGCGCACAGCACATGGTGAAAAGAATAAGAATCTTTCGCATAAAATTAATTTTAATTGTACTTAGATTGATTATAGTTATTATGAATTTGCTCGGGGAAGCTGAGAGGGAGCGGAAAACAGAAACGTTTAAACGCAAAAATCCCATAGGCAGATTGGTGAAATCTATCTATGGGATTTGATATGTGGTTTTGGGATGCTCTAGCTAATATATATATATATATATATACTAATTACTATTGTCCAAGAAAAATTAAAAAAAAGATTTACGAACTCACAGAAAGATAACGATGTATTCACGTAGTCTGCTGACTTGTGGATACATAGCGTGTATTTTGAGTTTTTGTAAAGCATAAGTTGAGAATAGCTTAATTATATCTTTCTGAAATCGGTCGCAATTTAGCATCTTTTCTCAAATTGCAAGCAATCTTCATGCGTTTTTGTTCGGGAAAATGCTGTTTTTAACACTTTAGGCTTTCTCGCTGTTACTTTACTAGGTTTTTAATTTCGCCTTGGGCGAGGTCAATCAAAGTGTCGGTTCCGCTGTGTCTCACGACTGCTTTTCTCCCATATAGAGATTTCACTTCTGCCGAGGTGATTTTTCCTTCGCTCCATTTAATGCTCACTTCAAAGCCGCCAGCGGCACGAAGACCTGAGATTTCGCCATTGCTCCACACATCGGGGAGGGCGGGGAGAAGCTCGATGATGTGGATTTCTTCGCCATCAACCATCTTGGTTTCATGGCTTTGGAGGAGCATTTCGATGATGCCTGCGGCAGCACCAAAATTACCATCAATATTAAATGGAGGACAGGAGGCGAGGAGGTTGGGAAGAAGTCCAGCACGTCCGCGGCTGCCCATCACAAAAAGATTATCCATGAGTTGATGTGCATGGTTGCCATCTTTGAGTCGTGCCCAGCAGTGGGTCTTCCACGCCATGGCCCATCCGGTGCCTGCATCTCCACGGATTTTGAGTGTCTGCTTGACAGCCTCGAAGAGTTCGGGGGTTTTCTCTTGTGTGATTTCATAGCCCGGAGAAAGCGCATAGAGATGCGATATATGTCGGTGTCGAGGGTCGATTTCGGTGTATTCGGCATCCCATTCAAGCAACTGTCCTTTGCTGCCGATTTGATAGGGCTGCATGTTGTTGAGCTTTTCTTGGAGTGTTTGAGCAAACTCATGGTCGATGTCGAGAATTTCAGATGCTGCGATGCAGTTGGTGAACAGTTCCTTGATAATCATGATGTCCATCGTTGCGCCTTCGCAAAAGGGGGTGGTGTATTTCGCACCTTCGGGGCGATATCCTGTTTCGGGTGAAGAGCCAATGGGGGTGGTGTAGTATCCTTTGTCGGAAAGCACGAGCCACTCATTATAGAATTGGGCGGCTCCTTTCATGGTTTCCCAATATTCGCGGAGGAAGTCGGTGTCGAGGGTATATCGGTAGTGCGTCCATAGTTCTTGGCAGAGCCATCCTCCCGCCATGGGCCAGAAGGAGCAGGCGCTATTATCGACAGGTTGCGCTAGTCGCCAGATGGTGGTGTTGTGGTGGGCTGCCCATCCGTCATATCCGAAAGCATCTTTGGCGTGTCGAGCGCCATCCACGGCAAGCTCTTTGGTGAATCGGTGGATGGGTTCGGCGCATTCGCCGAGGTTGGCGGTTTCGGTCATCCAATAATAGATTTCAGTGTTGATGTTCATGGTGTAGGCACTCGCCCAAGGCGGAATAATCATGTCATTCCAAATGCCTTGCAGGTTGATGGGCTGTCCGCCTTGGCGTGAGGAGGCGATGGTGAGATATCGGGAATATTGCATGAAAAGGGCGGCTAGCGATTGGTCTTTCCCGTTGAGAAATAACTCCAAGCGTTTGTTGGTGGGGAGTTTTCCTTGTTCGGTCATTTCGCCGAGCGAGAAATAGACTCTGTTGAAGAGTTCTTGATAGTCGTTGAGGTGATTTTTCTTGAGCTGTTTATAATTTTTGGCGATAGCCTTGTTGAGGTTTTGAGTGGTTGCAATGGCAGGGTCGATTCCTTCTTGGCTAGGGCTTTTGTCGAAGCCATTAAAGCTGGTGTCGCCAGTGAATAGCACGGTGGCGCTGTTGGCATTGCTCACCACGAGTTTGTCGCCTTCCACGCTCAGTGTTCCGCCACTGACTTGCACGCCCACACGTCCTTGATAGAAAGTTCCTTTGCCGTCCATTTTGTCGGCATACATGATTGTTTCGCGGTTGGGTATTTCCTCGCCGTTTTCATCGAAAAGCTCGGGATACATCCATTCTTGTCCCCAGTTTTTGACTTGTTTTTTTGAGCGTCGCAGGGCGAATGCTGGCGCTTGTCCATTCATAATGATTGTGTTGTCTTTCACTTCGGAAGAGGCGGTGGGGTGGGCGCCTTCTAGGGCGATGGTGAAGGATACTTTTCCTTTTTCAGAAGCTGAGATGTTGGTTGCGATGACATGGTCGGGGAAGCTGGCGAATGTTTCTCGGCTGTATTCCACCTCGTCAATCGAATAGGATGTGCGGCAGATGGCTTGAGAGAGGTCGAGTTCACGGTGATAGTTTTGGACTTCCTCGCTGTGGTCGAACTCCATAAAGATATTTCCAAAAGGCTGGTAGCAATCCTGCGCAGGTCCCATCCATTCATTGGCAACAATTTTATTTACTTGGTCGAGCTTTCCTTCTTTGATGAGTTTTCGAGCTTTGTCGAGGCTTTTCGCCACATCGAGATTTACTTTTCGCAGCTCGGGTTCGCCCGAGTATAGGGTGTTTTCGTTGAGCTGAAGGCGCTCGCTTTTCACTCCGCCGAAGACCATTGCTCCGAGCGTGCCATTGCCAATGGGGAGGGCTTCGTTCCAGTCGCTAGCGGGCTGGTCATACCAAAGGGTGGTGTCTTGGGGGGCTTGCTCTTTGCTGCTACATGACCATAATAGTGTAGCAAAAAGAAGGTAGGAAAGTTTTCGCATGAATTATAAATTAAGGGTTTGGCGGCGAAGATAGCAAAAAAAAGCTGCCCTAAGGCAGCTTTTTGAGGAGTGCTGTATTATTTCAGCTTTTTCTTGAGGACATCGATCATGTCGGTAGTCATTTTCTCGAGGTCATACTCGGGACTCCAGTCCCACTCTGTGCGAGCGCAGGAGTCATCAAGTGAGTTGGGCCATGAGTTAGCAATGGCTTGCTTCACAGGGTCGATTTCATATTCCATTTCAAAGTCAGGATAATGCTTTTTGATGGCGTTATAAATCATTTCGGGGTTGAAGCTCATTGCTGTAACGTTGAATGAGTTGCGGTGCACCAATCGCGAAGCGTCTGCCTCCATGATGTCAATCATGGCATTGAGCGCATCGGGCATATACATCATGTCCATATAGGTTTCTTTGCCTAGGGGGCAGATGAATTTTTCGCCACGCACAGCGTGATAATAAATATCCACGGCATAGTCGGTTGTTCCGCCACCGGGCAAGGTGAGGTTGGAGATGATGCCGGGGAAGCGCACGGAGCGAGCATCAACACCCCAGCGAGTGTAATAATAATCGCTGAGCAATTCACCTATCACTTTAGTGATGCCATAGACTGTTGTTGGTCGCTGAATGGTGTCTTGCGGTGTTTGGTCGGGCGGAGTGCTCGGACCGAAAGCACCGATAGAACTAGGGGTGAATATTGCGCAACCATTGTCGCGCGCCACATCAAGGCAGTTCATCAGTGCGCCAATGCCCACATCCCAACCGAGCTTGGGGTTCTTTTCAGCAGTAGCTGAAAGAATGGCTGCTAAGTTATAGATGGTGTCGATTTGATATTCCTTCACCACAGCGTCGATTTGTTCTTTGTCGGTCGCATCAATTTCCACGGTGGGACCCCAATCAAAAAAACCTTCGGGGTATGGTGGTTTGAAATAGCCACAAATCACATTTTCTTTGCCATAAATCGAGCGCAATTTAATGCTAAGCTCCGAGCCAATCTGACCGGTGCTTCCAACGATAAGTATTTTCTTCATACGGTGTAAGCCCCCTCCCAACCTCCCCCTTTGGGGAGGAGTTAGAGGCACAGGGTTAATAATTTATTTGTACTAGGTATCTATTTTCTATCATTTATTCATCTTTGTGGTTCTATCCCTCCCCCTCGGGGGAGATGGAGGGGGCTTCGGCCTTATTTAATCACTCCCAATTCTTTTCCTACTTTGGTGAATGCAGCCACACACTTGTCGAGATGCTCTGTTTCGTGTCCTGCCGAGATTTGCACACGGATGCGAGCCAAGTCTTTAGGCACAACAGGATAGTAGAAGCCAGTTACATAGATGCCTTCATCCAAAAGTTTGGCTGCCACATCTTGCGAAAGTTTCGCATCATAGAGCATTACGGCGCAGATCGAAGATTGCGTAGGCTTAATATCGAAGCCTGCTTCTTTCATTTTAGCCACGAAATAATCGGTGTTGGCGTGCAGTTTATCTTGCAATTCGTTGGTGCGCTCCATCATGTCAAACATCTTGATTCCAGCGGCTGCAATTGCAGGAGGAATAGAGTTGGAAAACAAATAAGGGCGTGAACGCTGACGAAGCATGTCGATAATTTCTTTCTTACCAGTGGTGAAACCACCAATCGCACCGCCAAAGGCTTTGCCGAGTGTTCCGGTGATGATTTCCACCTTGCCACGAAGATTGTAAAGCTCAGTAGCACCACGACCAGTTTTGCCCACCACACCTGCTGAGTGTGATTCGTCAATCATAATCATGGCATCATATTTTTGCGCCAATTCATAGATTTTATCCATTGGAGCAACGTTGCCGTCCATTGAGAATACGCCATCAGTAACGATGAGGCGGAAGCGTTGTGCTTGTGCGTCTTGGAGTTGTTTTTCGAGGTCGTCCATGTCGGCATTCGCATAGCGATAGCGAGCTGCCTTACACAAGCGCACCCCATCAATAATAGAAGCGTGGTTGAGCGAGTCGGAGATAATCGCATCTTCGGCACTTAAGAGAGGCTCGAAGACTCCTCCGTTGGCGTCGAAGCATGCTGCATAAAGGATGGCGTCCTCCATGCCAAAGAATTTGGCAATAGCAGCTTCAAGCTCTTTGTGCAGGTCTTGTGTTCCGCAGATGAAGCGCACCGACGACATGCCAAATCCACGTTCATCCATGGCTGTTTTGGCTGCTTCGATGAGCTCTTTATTGTCGGAAAGTCCGAGATAGTTGTTGGCGCAGAAGTTGAGCACTTCTTGCCCTGTGCTTACGTTGATGGCTGCACCTTGTGGCGACACAATGATGCGCTCGTTTTTATACAATCCTGCCGACTCGATGCCCGACAATTCATCTTGCAGATGCTTCTGAAAAGAAGAGTAACTACTCATAAGTTTGAATATTTTAAGTGATAATTGATTTAATTGCTTTTGGTGAAAGCGCTTGCTTGTCTGTTGTTGTTAGGTCAAATCAGGTGCATCCATCAAAAAACGCCGCAAGTTATTGATATTTTTTGTTGTGTCGAATGATATCTTCAAAAAAAACAGTTATTTTTTTAAAGCGAACGGCGAACTGTGCCCTGAGAAGGGGTGTTTATGCTATATTTGTACTTTAAAAATAAATGATGAAAGCATTAGAAAACTTAGCAATCAAATCAACGAAGAACGAGAGCCTGCAAAAACTTTTGCAGCACAACATCGACCAAAAGACGAAGCCGCTAGGCTCGCTCGGGCAGCTCGAAGAGCTCGCCATGCAGATAGGCTTGATTCAACAGACCACTAAGCCTTCGCTGCAAAAGCCTGTGATGCTCACCATCGCATCCGACCATAAAATTACGCAAGAGGGAGTCAGTCCTTCGCCTGTGGAAATCACTTGGCAACAGTGCTTGAATTTCTGCAATGGCGGGGGCGGGATTGGATTCCTTTGTCAGCAATTTGGATTTGATTTATATGTGGTGGATGCGGGGGTGGACTATGATTTCGAGCCTCACCCAAAACTCATCGACAAAAAGGTGCGCAAGGCGAGTCGGAACTTTCTGCATGAGCCTGCCATGACCCTAGCTGAATGCAATCAGGCGATTCAAAACGGGCGTGAGGTGGTGGCGAGCTTCGCCGAAAAGGGGACGAATGTCATCGGCTTTGGCGAAATGGGAATCGGCAATTCATCTCCTGCCACAGCGCTGCTGTCGGTCTATGCGGGTGTTTCAGTTGCCGACGCTGCAGGACCAGGTTGTGGGCTGCTCCCCGAGGGGGTGCGCCATAAGGCGGAGGTGATTCAGCAAGCCATCGACAAGCTCGGCATTGCCGAAACGCCTGAGGAAAATCTAGCCCGATTTGGCGGACTAGAAATAGCCACCATTGCGGGCGGAATGCTCGAAGCAGCTAGCCGAAGAATGACTATTCTTGTTGATGGTTTTATCACCACTTCGGGCTTCTTGGCTGCTCATGCCATCAATCCACTCGTGAGAGATTATGCCATCTTTTCGCATTGCTCCCACGAGCCGAGCCACACGAAGATGCTTCAGCATGTGGGCGGAAATCCGATTCTCGATTTGCAGCTCCGCCTAGGCGAGGGCACTGGTGCGGCGCTCTGCTATCCGATTGTGCAAGCCAGTGTGGCGATGCTCAACCAAATGACAGCTTTTTCAGAAACCAAAGTGTATAATATCACCCAAGATGTTTAGACGAGAATTGAATATCATCGGCTCGGCATTCCTTTATTTCAGTCGATTGCCCATGCCTTTTAAGGTGGAATATAAAAAAGAAAATCAAGCTTTCATTCTCACTTGGTTTCCCCTTGTGGGCATTGTGGTGGGCGCAATTGGTGGGCTGGCTTATTTTGCTTTCTCCTTTTTCTTGCCCCATTTGCCCTCGATTATTCTCGCCCTCGGGGCGATGATTCTCGCCACGGGGGCTTTCCATGAAGATGGTTGGGCGGATGTCTGCGATGCTTTCGGCGGGGGATATAGCACGGAGCAAAAGCTGACCATCATGAAGGATTCTCGTGTGGGAGCTTATGCTGCTATCGGGATTTTCTTTTTACTTGCACTCAAGATTAGTCTATTATATAGTATCAAAGCGGTGGAAATTCCTTTGGTGCTGATTGTGGCACATGCGCTCAGTCGGTTTCCGCTTTTGCTCTTGTCCAAATTCTGGCACAATGCACGAAGCGAAAACTCCAAATCGAAGGATTCCTCTGCACCGCTTTCATGGGGGAGAATATCGCTCGCCTTTATGCTAGCCATTCTGCCCTTGCTTTTCTTTGAGCCGATTGTCTTTGCGGTCATTCCGCTAGTTATTATTTCAAGCTTGCTCGCTGGTCGATACTTCAACAAACACCTTGGCGGATATACGGGCGATTGCCTCGGCATGGCGCAGCAGGTGAACGAACTGTTGATTTTTGCGTTCTTCTGCGCAATGGACTATAATATAGCCTAGCGATGAAAAATATCTACCTCATTCGCCACCCCAAGACCGAAGCTCCCGAAGGAGTCTGCTATGGGCGTTCCGAAGTGATGCCTAATGCTGAAATGCTGCATGATGCTGAAAAGAAAGTGCGGAAGAAGCTCGAAGATGTCGCCGTGGATGCCTGTTATACAAGTCCTCTTGGTCGGTGCGTTCATCTGGCTGAACAACTCTTTGACGCATCTCAAATCAACACAGAAAATGCCTTGCAGGAAATGGATTTTGCGTCATGGGAAATGACTCCTTGGAGCGAAATCCCCGAAGAACAGCAACGAGCGTGGGGCGCAGATTTTATTCATTGCCGAATACATGGGGGAGAAAACTTCATGGATGTGCAGCAGCGTGCCGTGTGCTTTTGGAATGAGCTGGTGAAAACAGAGCATCGAGAGATTTTGTTGTTCACTCATGCGGGCGTAATCCGAGCCCTATTGTCGCACTTGCTCGATGCTGCTCCGCAAAAGATATTCGCCATCGAGGTGGATTATGCCGATGTGATTCAAATCAAGTGGAGCAATGACGCTTACTATAAAGTGAATTTCTTATGAAAAAACAAGCCAAAATACATTTCATCACAGGCGGACAGCGGTCGGGCAAAAGTAGCTTTGCACAATCGCTCGCCTTGGATAAAACCGACCGCCCTGTTTATCTCGCCACCGCTCGAATATGGGACGAGGATTTTAAGCAGCGAGTGATTCGCCATCAAAATGACCGGGGCAGTGAGTGGACTAATCTGGAAATTCCTGTGCATATTTCTCAGGCTGAAGTCGAGGGGCGAGTGGTGCTGCTCGATTGCATCACCCTTTGGCTTACTAATTTGTTTTTCGACCATCAAGAGCGCTCGATTGATGAAATTCTAGCCCTAGCTAAAGCCGAATTGCAGGCGCTTTTTGCTAAGGATTGCGAGCTGCTCATCATCTCCAACGAAATCGGAATGGGCGGGCATGCCGAAAGCGAAGTGATGCGCAAATTTACCGACCTCCAAGGTTGGACTAATCAGTTCATCGCCTCAATGGCTGATGAAGTAACGCTGATGGTGTCGGGGATTCCGATGAGGGTGAAGTGAATAATAGGGGAGTTCTAAAAATTAGTTTTTTGTAGGGGTAGAGCCCTGATATCTTTGTAGAACTTATTAGTCAGGATTCCCCCCCCCTTTTTTTTTCATTATTCATCTCCAAGTCTATTCTTCCGCTGCTTCGCTTGCCATATTTCGGCTTCGAGTGGCACGGGCTTTGAGTGCTGTGCGATGACTCTTGATGATGCTCGCCACGGCATCGGCAAAAGCTCCATAGGTGCCAGCATCCTCATGCACCATGGCGTTGAGATAGACCACCAATTCGGTGTTAATCAGGCTTACGAGCTCTTTCCGAAGCATCGTGGCGTTGGCTTTCTCCACTTGCTGACTGCGCAAATCTCGGTAATCCGCATAGGAGGCTATGAAGTTGGCTTGCGCCACCTTTAAGTCTGCCAATATCGTGCTTGCATACATGATGCTGTCCGTGCATTCCTTCACTCCATCTTGCTCCAAGTCGGAAAGCATGGAGCTGACAATGGAATTGACTGTCAGTTGGCGAACTGTGCTTGCCAACTTCTTTTGATGGGGCTCAATTGCTGCCAATATCTTCTGAGCTGCTGGTTGAGCCGATAAATTACTCATGGCTGCAAAGGAGGAAATCATGCGGTGAAAATTGTGGCTGATTAGCTTCATTTCCAGTACATACTGACGAGAATTGGCTCGTACTCGCGCTTCCAGAATTGTCTGGTTGAGCTGGCTCACTTGTGTCATCACTCTGTCCATCAGAGTGATAGCGTAGCTACTGGCGCTGCTGCCTAGCAGACTTCTTTTGTTGGCGATAGCTTGACCCAAGCTATTCATGTCGTCGTTTGGAGTGTGTACACTCACATTTAAAACTTTCGTTGTCATAATTGTAGTTTTTTTGAATTTAATTATTGAAGAATGTCCGATTGCAATCTGTCGTCCCTTCATATATACTTATATAAATGTCGCCCCCTTTTTGCACTTTTTTCTGAAACTTTTTTCAAAATATTTCATATCTCACACGACGTTAGTAAGATAGCTCTGTGAATTTAGAATGGATTTAAATAATGGTTTCGGATAAATAAAACACTTTTAGGAGTATTGATAACGATTTAACCTCTGAAATGTTAATTTATCAATTCATACATTAACGTTCAAACTCAATTTCGGACTTCGATATTGTCCATGCACAATTATTCATAGACAATATAGAGTTTGATATCGTCCATGCACAACTGTTCAAACTCAATTTCGGACTTCGATATCGTCCATGCACAATTGTTCAAACTCAATTTCAGACTTCGATATCGTCCATACACAACTGTGTATAGACAATATAAACTTCGATATCGTCCGTGCACAACCGTGTATAGACAATATAGACTTCGATATCGCTCATGCACAACTGTGTAAGCTAAATTTGGATGAGGATGAAATGAGGCTTTCGATTATTTTCCGTCGAAACTCAGCGCTCCTCTCACGAAAAAATTATACTTTCGCCTATAAAATAGAAGAATATGAAACATTTCACATCAGTCAAAGACCTCGCCAATCTCGATGAGGCATTGAAACTCGCTTTTGAACTCAAAAAAGACCCTTATAAATATCAGCACTTGGGCAAAAATAAAACACTTTTGCTCGTGTTCTTCAATTCCAGCCTTCGCACCCGATTGAGCACTCAAAAGGCGGGACTAAACCTTGGTATGAATGTGATTGTCTTCGACATCAACGAGGGCGGCTGGAAGCTCGAAACCGAGCTCGGGGTCATTATGGATTCCGATAAGCCCGAGCATATCCGCGAAGCCGTGCCGGTGATTGGCAAGTATTGCGACATTATCGGGGTGCGCTCCTTTGCTAAGTTTGAAGACCGAAATGCCGACTATGAAGAGCAAATCTTGCAGCAATTTGTGGACTATGCCGGCGTGCCAGTGGTGAGCCTAGAGTCTGCCACTCGTCATCCGCTGCAATCTTTTGCCGACCTCATCACGATTGAAGAGCATAAAACAGTAAAAAAACCCAAAGTGGTGCTCACATGGGCGCCTCATCCTCGTGCCCTGCCGCAGGCAGTGCCCAATTCATTTGTCGAGTGGATGAATGCCACCGATTATGACTTTGTCATCACCCACCCTGAGGGCTATGAGCTCGCCCCCGAATTTGTGGGCAATGCTCGTGTGGAATACGATCAAATGAAAGCTTTCAAAGGGGCTGACTTCATTTATGCCAAAAACTGGGCTTCCTATAATGACTATGGCAAGGTGCTTTCTAAAGACCGTGACTGGACGGTGAGCGAGCGCCAAATGGCGGCAACCAACAACGCCAAATTCATGCACTGCCTTCCTGTGCGTCGCAACATGATTGTGAGCGATGAAGTGATTGACAGCCCCAACTCGATTGTAATCGAGGAAGCGGGCAACCGCCTGTTTTCGGCTCAAGCGGTGCTGAAAATGTTGCTGGAGGAGTTAGGGTAGAGGGGCAAGTGTTAATTTAAAAGATAGTATCGAAAATGAACGAATGGATAAAGCGAAGCATCGACTATGCAAATCAACGCTCATACCTTGATGATTTATTTCAGGTGTATCCCACTATTCCCGATGGAATTAGAACTATAAACGAAGAGTTGTGGCAAGAGGTGGAAATGGCATTCGAAGAACAAAACAATGTAGAATTGGTCAAAAAACTATTGAAGCTTGATTTATTTCCAATAAAAGACAGCTATATAGCATATTTGAAGAGGGATAAGACGGCAATAGAAAGAAATCCAAAGAAACCAATCGCCAAATTGGACCGATGTTTAAAGATTGGCTAAACAAAAAGTCGCTAGGAATACAGCCCGTTTCTCTGGAGGAGTTTCTTGCAAATGATAATGACGCTATCCTTGATGCAAGCGATGCGGTGATGATGGATTTTGCCAATAAGCATCTAAACTATACGCATAATAAGGGACTGGATTTTGTGGCTCGATTTAATAAAAAATATGTGATTGGGGAAGCTAAATTTTTAACCGACTTTGGAGGTCATCAGAATGCGCAATTCGCCGATGCAATAAACACCATTGAAGCCAAGGGAGTGAATGCTGTCAAAATTGCAATCTTAGACGGAGTCCTGTATATCAAAGGGCAAAATAAAATGCACACATCAATTGCTGAGCGTTATAAAGATTATAACATCATGAGTGCATTGGTTTTAAGAGAATTTCTATATCAACTTTAAAAAATGGAAAACCTATTAATAAAAGGAGATAACTTAAAAGGCTTAGACTTTTTGCTGAATGACCGAAAGCTAAAAGGAAAGATTGATTTGATATATATCGACCCTCCTTTTGCTACCAATGGTAATTTTACAATCACTGACGGTCGAGCTTCAACAATCAGTAACTCCAAAAATGGTTCAGTTGCCTATTCTGATAAATTGGTGGGAGAAGAATTTCTGGAGTATTTACGCCAAAGATTAATTCTATTGCGAGATTTGCTTTCTGAACAAGGTTCTATTTATTTGCACATCGACTATAAAATTGGGCACTATGTGAAAATAATGATGGATGAAGTTTTCGGCATCGAGAATTTTAGAAATGATATCACTCGAATAAAATGCAATCCAAAAAATTTCAAGCGAACAGGCTATGGCAATCTCAAAGATTTAATTCTTTTTTATTCTAAGTCGAAATCGCCAATCTGGAATGAGCCTAAAGAACCATACAGCTCAGAAGATGTTATTAAGCTTTTTGCCAAGCAGGAGAAAGATGGACGAAGATATACCACTGTCCCCATTCATGCCCCAGGAGAAACTCAAAATGGCAATTCAGCGCAGCCTTTCAAGGGGATTTTACCTCCTAAAGGAAGGCATTGGCGCACTGATGTCAAAACCTTGGAGCAATGGGATAGTGAAGGATTGTTGGAATGGTCATCGACAGGCAATCCCCGAAAGAAGATATATGCTGATGAACAAGAGGGGAAGCGGGTGCAGGATATCTGGGAATTTAAAGACCCTCCATATCCGGTTTATCCTACAGAGAAAAATTCCGCTTTGCTCGATTTGATTGTTAGCACATCTTCTGACGAAGATAGTATTGTTTTGGATTGCTTTTGCGGGTCGGGCACAACCTTGAAATCGGCTCATTTGCTTCATCGGAAATGGATTGGAATCGACCAGTCGGATTTAGCTATCGTTGCTACGAAGAATAAGTTAGACGATATTTCGGGTGATTTATTTATAAGCAAACCCGAATATGATTTTTTAGACCTCAATAGATAACACACAAAAGGCAGCTCCAAGTGGAGCTGCCTTTTTCACAGTTACATATTTATATTTGCTCGAAATATCTAATCAATAAAGATTGCCATAGCAGGCGAAACGCCCACAGTGTAATCTTTCACAAATTTCCCATTGCTATACACTTTCATCGTGCCGTTGTCGGTGGTTGATGCGGAAATGAATACATAGACATCGTTGTTTTCAGGATTCACACTCACACCATTGATGCCACTTACTCCTGAAGCGAATGGAGTTTTGTCGAATGATTTTGATGCCGTATCAAAGGTGCTGACACCGTCTTCTGTAACAGTGTATCCGTCCTCTGCATAGATTGCTGTTGCGAGATATACTTTTGCACCATCATTACTAATAGCAATGGTTTGCGCATAGGCGGCACTCATGCCAAAAGAAGATTTATAGAATGTTAGTTCATCCGTGCTGGTATTGATATAGCCTAAACCTACATTTTCTGATTCTGAGCCATTGGAATAAGTGCTCACCAAGGTTACATAAAGATTGTTTGAAGCATCTTTGGCAAAATAAGAGCTGACCGCATTTGTTTTGATATCAGAAAATTCTTCTGTATTGAGATCCATCACGGCAATTTGATTTGCATAGTTTAGTGCGATATAAAGTTTGCCATTGGCAATCTCTAAACCTTCAGGACCACCAGCACAAGCGATTTTTTCAGAGCTGCCAGTCTCGATGTTGTACTTTAAGATGTAGGAGTCAGCCATTTTGCCCCAATCGGGACTTTCGCCCCAGCAAGAAATGTAAAGGTAATTACCATCAGCAATACAGTTGCGAGGATTTGCCACATTCTCGGTGATAGTGTCCACCACAGTGAATGTTTCATCGGTTACGAGGATTTGGTCGGGGAAATTGCCTATTAAGTAAACCTTGCCATCATAGTTGTATGCCCATTGAATGTTTGACAGGGGCTTTTTTCCATTTTGCATTTGGTAGTAACACGTGCTGGTTTTGTTGGCATCATAATCAAACTTGGAGATTGCCGAGGTCTCTGTCCCACCATAATTGACAATGTAAGCCCCTTTGGTTTCGGTGCTTTGACTTCCTGTTCCTGTTCCGTTGTCGTTGTCATCTTCAGAACAAGCGGAGAATCCTGCCATCAAAAGAAGTGCAGGAAGAAGTTTGAATAACTTTTTCATTTGTGTAAGAATTTAAAGCCCTCCCAACCTCCCGTGCTTCGACTTCGCTCAGCAACCAAGGGGAAGGAAAAAGGCATTGGGTTTATGTATTTATTTATTTCAAATCTGTGGTTCTAGTCCCTCCCTCTTTGGGGGAGATGGAGGGGGCTAAGTCTATTGAAAGTGTCAGACGAAAGCTTCGCCCAGGCATGGCATAGCCCACTTGGTTGATGTAGTCTTTATCGAGCAGGTTGTTGCACGCAAAGGAAAGCGCAAAGCCTTGCTTTCTGATTTTAAGCTTGCGTGTGATTCCTGCATCGAGGAGCGTGTAGGCATCTAGTCGGTTTCCCACGGGGGTGAGATAACTTGCGTTGTAATCCACCAGTCGTTCGCCGGTGTAAGTGCCACTCACAAAGAAAAGCCATTGGAGATATTTCGCTGAAAAGTAGGCATTCGCATTGTGTTTAGGCGAATAGAGCAGCGGTTTGCCGATGCGCCCAGTTATCTCATCTTCTTTCACTTCGGTGGGATTGAGCGAATAGTTGGCAAAGAGCGATAAGTCCCAATTGCTTAGTTTGAGGGTGTTTTTCAATTGAAACTCTAAGCCCTTGCTCACCACATTAGCACGGTTTTCCGCCACCCACAGTCCACCATTGCCGGGTCGCCACTCAATCCAATTATCCACATCCATATAGAATGCATTGATGTTGATTTCCGAAGTGAATTGCTCACTGCAATAGGCGTAGTATGCGCCAAGCTCATAGTTCAATCCTTGTTCGGCTTGCAGATTTGGATTTCCTTGCGAGCCCCAAAATCGGTCGTTGAAGGTGGGCACTCGATAGCTATATGCCACATTGCCCATCAGCTTAATCAGCGAATGATTAGTGGTGAGTACTCGATATTCAGTCCCTAGTGTTGGGGTGAATGGCGCATTGAAGTTGGAGACAAATTGTTGGCGCATGTTGAGTGTGAGCTTGCACTTATTCCACATCGAATAGAAAAGCAAAGCGTAGAAATCGGCTTGTTGCTCATAGTCGATAACCTCCTTGGAATAGGCGTAAACCTCGGGGTTGATATAGCGATATTTCACCCCTACTTTATAGCCCAGATTGGGGAGGATGTCCTGTGCTGCTTCTAGCTCGGCAATCAGTCGATTGGTGCCGATTTCTTGTGCTGTGTTTTCCGAAGGGATTTGTTTGTCCTTCACATAGCCCAGTCCTGCTTTGAAGTCGATTTCGCCTTTGCGGTTTTCATATTCGCTCCAGATGCGGATGAACTTATCGTTGGTGTTATCCTTGTTGTCGTTTTCTGCTTGGTGCGATGCCATGCTCATGGCATTTTCATGGTAGTTGCTTTGCAGCCACACGGCAGTTTTCCACCAAGCTTGTTCGTGAAACTTATAGTTGATTTCTTGCAATAACCCATAGTGTTCTAAGCTTGCATTTTTTTGATTGTATTCTTTATCTTCATAGGTGAAGGGGAAATCATTTGCCACACTATAATAGTATGCTCGTGTGACAGATTCCAACTTGCCATTGCCGAGGAAGATTTTCGTGCCATAGAGTTGTTCGCCAAATGAGCCTTGCGAGATGCGAGCATTCGCCTTAGTGCCATCCGTCCACCGATTGTTAAGCCCCAAATAAACAGCTCCGCCAATAGCTCCCGAGCCATTAATGGCTGCCGATGAACCGTATTGCAGGTCGATGCCATCAAAGAGATACATCGGAATGTTCGACGCATTAGTAGAACCCAAGGTGAGCGAATTGACGTTGATTCCACCGAAATTCACCGAGGTGTGGTCGGGCGCAGTGCCTCGAAGGCGAATGCTCGACAGTCCGCCAGCATCCGACTTGATATAGATGGGCGAAAAGCGGCTCAGCAGTTTATCGAGACTTTCGGTCTGCGAAATCTCCAATTGCTCTTTAGGGACAGACACAATCTTTGCCCCTGCTTGAAACTTTCGATAGGGAGCGATAGTCTGCACTTCTTCAATCTGAATGGTGTCAGAAAGCGAAGAGTCTTGGGCGAAAAGATTGCCGCACAATAGTGCACAACAGAGTGCTGTAAAAACAAAAAACCTCATTCTTTAAATTAAAGTATGAGCTTTGGAGGAGTGAAAATGTGAAATCCTAAAATGGTTGGACATCATCACCAGCTTTAACCCCGAAGCTTTGATTAATAATTATAGACGTGGCAGGTCTTCTGGCTCTCCTCTTTCTTCAATACCTTCCCATTGCCGGTGGCAACAGTGGCTGTGGATTTGAAGAATTTCACTTGAGGATTACAGCTGCGGGTACAGCCTCGGATTCACACCGAGTTCCCTTTTCATCGGGTTGAAATCATTCAACGCCGAAACCAAATCTGCGGGCAAAGGTATAGAAAAATTTTAAAACGCAAAGAAAAGTAGTGAATTTTGATAGGTAAATCGCCTTTAACCTTTTTGTTTTTTTTGCAGAAACAAAACAAAATGAACCCTTGATTGCTAGCGCTTTTGGACGCTGGATGATCAGGCATATTAAAAATATCAGAAGAAAGTACAAATGCAAGATGAGCTAAGCAAAGCTAGTTTCTTTTTTTAGTGAAAAACTAACGACTCATTCAAAGTGAGTTTATTTCTTGAGTGAAAAACTACTAATTCAAGCAAAACAAGTTTATTTTTTGAGTGAAAAACTGTGAAGTTGAGCAAAAAAGATTCGTGAATTGCTCAACTTTTTGTATTTTCGTCCTT
>JBKECD010000162.1:0-1506 GCA_047974225.1 Mangrovibacterium sp. | reverse complement strand
CATGGGCATTCCCCACCTGCGTTATCTCTTCGGAACGAAAGGAAACCGGCTGCTGAAAGATGTCGGCTTTCACCGCCTTTCCCTCCACAAAGCGTTCGAGGGAGAGGATTTCTGCACTGCCAGCGTCCATTTTCAACAGTCCCAGATTGGCAGTTTCATTTAGATTGCCAAAGCGAGCCACAAAAGCATCATAGGTTTCATTGAGCTTGCTGCGAAGCTCCGTTTGCTCGATGTGGGTCTGCGTTTCTGCGGAATAAAGTGCATGATAGGCATCTCGAAACTCGATGTAGGCAGAGGCTTTCTGCTGCTGAATGGGCGATAGTTTCAGCGGATTAAACGCCCAATTCAGTTGGTGGTGTTTCGAGAGATAGCCCACTTGATTATCATCTGCCAACCACGAACCCTCCTTGAGGTGTGGGAGCACTTGTTCAGCACCCAAAGCACGAGGCATGAAACGTTCCGCCTGCTTCAATTCCGCTTTCAATCGGCGATGCTGCTCCGCCTTGCGCGCATCGAAAACAGGAGCAACACCCCGTTGGAAGGCTTGCTCCTCGATAGCTCGAAACTCTGCTTCAAAACCATCCACATAGGCTTTCAACTGCTCATAGCCTTTGGCATCAAAAGCCGGATGGGCAAAGTCTTCGCCAGAAGTTTTTGCAGCTCCGAGCTTTTGATGCGCCGAAGATTTTATAGCGGGCTTCGCAATATTATCATTTTCGGGCGAAAGCGCTTTGGCTGAGGAAACGTCCGAAGCGGAAGTACTTTCCAATGCATCAAACAGGCTCGGCATCTGCATCTTTTGCTCCTCGAAGTGCGCACGAGCAGCGGCACGCTCTCGCTGCTGAATGCCTTTCAAAATCAATTCCTCACGCCAGTCCAAAGGCGTGTGGTCTTCGGGTGAAGCGATGTTTTGCGTTGGTTTTGTTTGATTTTCTTTCAGGCGAACAATCGCTTGCGGAATTGGCTTTTGTTTGGGCTTGGACTTGCGTCGTTTCGGCTTTTGTGGCACGATTGGCTCGCCAAATAAATCATAGAGCGTGAGTGGTGGAGCTTCTTCTTTCGCTTTCACCGGCTCTTGCTTTTCCACTTGTAGGGCTGAGCTTATCTCCTCGAAAGGCGAAAAAGAAGTGCTTTGATTTGCCAAGCTTGGCGCATGCTTCTGATAAAGTTCAAGCTTGAGATATTGCGATAAATCAGCGTCGAGCTTTTCGGCTAAATCCGAAGCCATGCCCTCCATTCCACCCTCGTGGGTGAAGATGATGGCAGGCTTTCCATAGGGGTCGGTGTCGATTTTCGATGCCGTGTGCACCACCTTTGAAAAGTCTTGAAAGAGGTTGTTGATGCTGATGCCGTTGGAGAGTTTCCGGCTTTCGATGAAATCTTTTTGTCGTGGCGAAAGTTCGCTTTGCTGCGTGTTCTTTTGCAAGATGATGAGGTCGGAACCCACTTCCGTGCCGGCAAAATCAGCAAACAAATTATTGGGCAAGCGAATGGCTGAAACGATGT
>JBKECD010000014.1:0-22316 GCA_047974225.1 Mangrovibacterium sp. | reverse complement strand
TCGCGCTCATCTTTGCTTGGCTGAACAGAACTTGCATATTTGCGAATATAGTATTGATGTTTCTTTTCCTTCGCTGTGATATTTTCTGGCACTTCATAAGGGCGGTTCATTCCTGCGGGCACCCACATCACAAGAAGATTCTGCTTATCAACGGTCTCGATGCTAATTTTAGGAGCATAATACGGTTTTAGCAGATTATTAAAACCAATCATTTCCTTTTGTATGTCGTCTAATTCTTCTGTAGGAATCCCCACAACAGGACGTTTTGCCCTGCCTTTTTCTTCTTCCGCTCCGACAATAATATAGCCCCCACCGATATTCTCAAAATCGTTGGCAAAAGCGCAAATCGTACGATAGATTGCCGCCGGATTCCAACCCTTCTTATATTCGATGCGCTCGCCTTCAACGGTGCGACCAGAAATCAGTTTCTCGATATTTATTGAAATAGCCATCTTTTTAGTTTTTCATTTTTCAGTGCGAAGTGCAGAGTGCGAAGTGCGAAGCTGAGCAACCCTGCAATTAATAATTAATCATTGACCATTAACAATTAAATGCCAACCAATTCTCCAACATCTTTTCGCCTTCGGGTGTCAGCACCGATTCGGGGTGGAATTGCACGCCGCGCACATCGAGTGTGCGGTGCTTGAAGGACATGATTTGCCCTCGCTCATCCACGCTGGTTATTTCTAGGCAATCGGGGAAGCCTGCCGAATCCACGAGCCACGAATGGTAGTGCCCCACCACAAAGGAACTGCCAACGCCTTTGAAGAGTGCATCATCGGGGGCGGTGAGCGTGGCGGTTGAAGCGATGCCATGCAGCACAGCTCCCATGTTCACCAGCGTGCCGCCGAAATGTTCGCCCAAGGCTTGATGACCAAGGCACACGCCCAAGATACTTTTCTTGTCGGCATATTCGGCAATAATATCCATCAGCAGCCCCGCTTCCGAAGGAATGCCGGGACCTGGCGAAAGAATAATTTTGTCATAGGGCTGCAAATCGCTGAGTTGAAGCTCATCATTGCGCACCACATCAATATCTCCTCCGGTGATTTTCCGCACCGCATGCACCAAGTTGTAGGTGAAGGAATCGTAGTTGTCGATAATTATTATTTTCATGATATTGAAGCCCCCTCCATCTCCCCCGAGGGGGAGGGTAAAGGCACTGGGTTAAAGCCCCTCCCAACCTCCCCGAAGGGGAGGAGTTAAAGGCACTGGGTTTATGGGTTTATAATTTATTTCTATCATTTATTCATCTTTGTGGTTCTAATCCCTCCCCCTTGGGGGAGTTGGAGGGGGCTTTGGTTCTATCCCTCCCCCTCAGGGGAGGTTAGGAGGGGGCTTCCGCCAATTCAATCGCTCGCTTCAAGGCTGCCAATTTGTTGTTCACCTCTTGCAGCTCGTTTTCCTCCACCGAGTGCGCCACAATGCCGGCACCGGCTTGATAAAACAGCTTGCTGTTTTTGCTGAGGAAGGAGCGAATCATAATGGCGTGGTTCAGACTGTCATCAAATCCGATAAAACCAATTGTGCCGCCATAGTAGCTTCTCCGTTGGTTTTCATATTTATCAATCAGCTGCAACGCCTTGTGCTTGGGTGCGCCCGAAAGCGTGCCGGCTGGAAAAGAATCACCGAGCACGGCAATGTGGTTCGCATCGGCATCGAGCGTGCCTGAAACCTCCGACACGAGGTGAATCACGTGCGAGAAATATTGCACCTCACGGAAACTATCCACCTGCACCGATTGCGCATTCCGGCTTAGGTCGTTGCGAGCCAAATCCACCAACATCACGTGTTCGGCATTCTCTTTCGGGTCGGTGCAGAGCTTTTGCGCCAGCACCGCATCTTGCTCGTCATTGCCTGTTCTTCGGAAGGTGCCGGCAATCGGATTGATAATCGCTTTCTGGTTCTTGATGCGCAATTCGGCTTCGGGGCTTGAGCCGAAAAGCCGATAATCGCCATAGTCGAAATAAAACAAATAGGGCGAAGGGTTCACCGAGCGCAGCGTGCGATAGAGCATGAAGTCATCGCCCTCAAATTCTTGGGAATATTGCCGCGAGAGCACAATCTGAAACACATCGCCCCGCTTGCAGTGCGCCTTGCCTTGGCTCACCATCGCCATATATTCGGCATCGGTAACATTAGTTTGCTCCTCGCCCACTGTGCGGAAAGCGCTGTCTTCCACCGAAAGTTTTTTCAGCAGATGCGCCATGCGGTTCAGTCCCGACTTCTCGCCCTTTGGCAGGTTTTCGATGATGGTCATCGTGTTTTTGTGGTGATTAATGGCGAGGATATACTTATATAAATGGTATCTCACCTCTGGAATCGCATATTCCTCTTTGCGTTCGGCGGCGACTTCCACCTTTTCGAAATACTTAATCGCATCGAAGCTCAGATAGCCAAAAATGCCATTCGAGGGCAGCACATCGGCATCGCCCGCAAGCTCGAAGCTGCGATAAAACGCATTCAGCTCCTCCGCCATTTGCTTTCGTCCGCTCACTGTTTTCTTCGGAAGAGCTGCGCCATTATATTCCACACTGATTTCGCCTTCATCGGCAGTGAAACCAGCAATCGGCTCGATGCAGATGAACGAACAGGCATTTTCGGTGCTGTGATAATCCGAGCTTTCCAGCAAGATGCTTTGCGGATAAAGCTCGCGAAACTTCAGATAGACACTCACCGGGGTGAGCGTGTCTGCCAGAATCTGTTGGGTGTTGATTTTTATTTTCATATTGTAAAAACAGCCCCTCCTAGCCTCCCCGAGGGGAGGGATAGAGGCACTGGGTTTATGGGTTTATAATTTATTTTCTATCATTTATTCATCTTTGTGGTTCTAATCCCTCCCCCTCGGGGGAGGTTAGGAGGGGGCTTTGGTTCTAATCCCTCCCCCTTGGGGGAGTTGGAGGGGCTTGGACTAAAAAAAAGCGACTTACCGTTCAGTAAGTCGCTTCTGTGTATTATTATAATAGTATCGCTATCAATAATAGGAGTTACGCCTCTTCACGGTTTTGTGAAAAAGTGCAGCGCCACCAATTATTTGTTAATACTACATTCATTGTTTATATTTTAAAAAAACAACATGGCTATTACCTCTCAATTACTCAAGAGACCCCACCACGGAAGCCACATTGATTTTATGCTTTATTCTAATTTGCTGTAAAGGAAAGCGTATTTTTTGAAATGACAAAGAAAAAGATGGGAAAATTTAGAAAAAAATCAAGTTGCTGACATTATCACATAAAAACCCTATCTTCGTCATTCATTCTAAAACCACTTTATTTTGAAGGCTAAATCTCCTTGGCACTGGGTGCCGACACTATACTTCGTTGAGGGCTTGCCCTATGTGATTGTCATGACCGTTTCCGTCATCATGTTTCAGCGCTTGGGTATTTCCAACACCGAAAATGCGCTCTACACCAGCCTGCTCTATCTCCCTTGGGTGCTCAAGCCCTTTTGGAGTCCGCTTGTTGATGCTTTCCGCACCAAACGCATCTGGATGCATGCCATGCAATTCATCATCTCCATGTCTTTGCTCGGCATTTCGCTGGCGGTGCGTTCTCCTCATGCGCTTCAATATTGCCTGATTGCTTTGTGGGTCATGGCGATTGCTTCTGCCTCGCAAGATATTGCGATTGACGGATTTTATATGTTGGCACTCGACAAGCAGCAGCAGTCTTATTTTGTGGGCATTCGCTCCACCGCCTACCGTTTGGCGATGCTCTTCGGACAAGGACCGCTCATCATTTTTGCTGGCTATTGCGAGAAACATGCGTGGAGCGTGGCGCAAGCTTGGAGCTGGACATTCTGCACGCTTGCGATTTTGTTTGTAGCTCTATATTGGTATCATCGCTTTGCCATTCCTCGCACACCTGCCGATGCGCCTCGCAACGATTCCGATTGGCGTGCCGTGATGAAAACCATGGGCGAAACGCTCCGCACGTTCTTTGCGAAAGAGGAAATCAAAATATCATTGCTCTTCCTGCTCGTTTTCCGCTTGGGTGAAGCGCAATTAGTGAAGATTGCTAGTCCCTTTTTGCTCGATGCACCAGCGCAAGGCGGACTGGGATTGAGCACCTCCGATGTAGGCTTTGTCTATGGCACAGCTGGGGTGATTGCCCTCGTGGTGGGCGGCATTTTGGGTGGAGTGCTGGTTTCTCGCCATGGATTGAAGCGATGGCTTTGGCCCATGGTGATTGCCATGAATGTGCCGAATGTGGTCTATGTCTTGCTCGCCTTTTTGCAGCTGAATAATTTGCCACTCATCACCGCCTGCGTGGTGCTCGAACAATTCGGCTATGGCTTTGGCTTCACCGCCTATATGCTCTATATGATTCAGATTGCCGAAGGCGAATTTAAGACCGCCCACTACGCCCTCTGCACCGGCTTCATGGCACTCGGCATGATGCTCCCCGGCATGG
Source organism: Mangrovibacterium sp. (assembly GCA_047974225.1). GTDB lineage: Bacteria > Bacteroidota > Bacteroidia > Bacteroidales > Prolixibacteraceae > JBKEDC01. Next base: position 17,901 of record JBKECD010000014.1, on the reverse strand, counting down.
CGAGCGGCTGGCTACAAACACAGCTCGGCTATCAAGGTTTTTTCATCTGGGTGATGATTTGCACCATCCCAAGCTTTTTGATTGTAGGGAAAATGAGGATTACTGGGAAGTAGGGAGCCCCAGCTCCCTACTATTATCCTTTAGGAGCTGTGGCTCCTAAGTTCCCAGTGAACAGCCTGTGAATTTATGAGCCACAGCATCTGAAGGCAAGCCTGCTTTTTTCGGATTATTCAATATATATTTTACCGTATTATTGAAATGTTCAGCATTTCTAATAAAACGATCCCAATATTCAGTCATCCAAAATTTTCCCAAATCGATAGGAATATTCAAATCGTATTTCTCATTATTCTTTATTGCCCACCTTGCGGTAAAAGACTTCCAAGATTGTACAATTGAAGATAATTCGCGATTGGTTTTTATCAACACATGAACATGATTGGGCATGATACTCCACGCTAAGAGATTATATTTCTCCCCATCATGACATTTAAGTGTTTCAAACATCACGTGTGCCATTTCTGGATTACCGAGTGCGCAGCAACCGTATCCCGAATCAAGATACGCTTCATAGCGTCGTTGTTTTTCTGACTTAAGCTTAGCACCAGAGAAACTTTTCAATGCGAGTTCTAATTCCACAAGAATCGTTTGCGGCAAAGTATCAGCCAAACGGAAGGTTATAAACTGAATTACATCTGTACTATTTCGATGAGGAAGCATCGCACTGTGCCATTCCTCAGGATCTCCAAATTCCTTTGTAAAGTAAGCTGCATATGGCTGGGAAGTAGGGAGCCCCAGCTCTCTACTATTATTATCCTTAGGAGCTGGGGCTCCTAAGTTCCCAGTGAGATCTTCCATTTTAAAACGTCTCATTAATATTAAAATAAAACCCTTTCAGCCCATCTCTTCCGAAGCCATAATCTAGGCGGAGGTTCATGCGGGGTTGCAGCTCATAGCGGAAGCCGATGCCGGCATTGGGGAGAAAGCCATTGGGGGCATCGAGGACGAGGGGGTCGCCATCGGTGTTATAAATCATGCCGCCACCGAGCCATGCCACTGCGCCAATCTTACTCAAATCGCCTGTTGATTTCTTAAACGTGTGCCGATATTCTGCCACCGCATACGCCTTGCCCTTGTTCCGATATTTCCCCCACGGATAGCCACGCAAATCAAAAGGATTGCCCAATTGCGAAAGCTCATTATAGGGCACATCGCCAAAAGTATTTCGGCTGCACACCTGCCATGCGAGGATATGCCCATCTTTCCCCCCTAGTCGGGTGTATTGGCGATAATCGAGCATGAGCATATTATAGGTATTATCGCCACCGAGATATTTGCCGTATTGGGTCATTTCTAAATCGAGATACAAACCCTCCCACGCATTAGCAGGCAAATCCCGACTGTCATAGCGCACTGTTGCGCCTAGTCCCATGTTGAAGGGGCGCTCATTGTAATAGCTGAAATATTCATCCGAAGCCACCCAATCGGTCAATTCACTTCCCTCGGTGTAGTTGATGTTGAGGTTCGGACCGATATACAAATCCTTTTGCACCTTGAAAAGCACTTCGGAAGTCAAGTCCACCCAAAAGCGTTGATAAGCCGTAATGTTTTCATTCTCATCGGTAGCATTGTTCGTGTCGAAGCCCACGCCCCAATAATTATCGGGCATGTTTTTAATCCAAAAGTTGGCGTTGATGCGTAAGTTATCGTCATTCCAGAAAGTTGTTGGGCGCATATTAAGCGTAATCGCTCCGGTGGAAGTGAAGGAAAGCATCACAGGCATATTCGAGCGAGTGAGCTTCAAGTCGTCCTTATCCGTCCGCCATGAAAAGAGCGCACCGCCCCCAATGAGCACCCCGAGTTCAGGCGTATAGCCGGGACCTGCCAGCGGGCTCACCATCAGGCGACCGCTATCGAGTTTTGTTTGTTTCTTTTCAGCTCGGGCTTCTTTCTTTTCTTCTTTGGAAAGTTCTGTTGATTGAGCCACGCCGAGCATTGGGGCAGCGAGAAAAACAAGGGCTATTAGCCAGCGGAAGGATTGTGCGAATTGTTTCATTACGTCATCATTTTGGGCAAATATACCACATCCCACTAGAATAGTTGCTATCCGACTTGTTAAAAGCCCTAAGGCAGAGAAATCCCAAAGCATCCGACTTGTCATAACAAATACCCCTTTCCCCAAAATTGATATTGCAGATTTCAGAACTCGTTGGCGGAATTTGTAAATAAAGTAATTTTAGGTACTTCCGCCAACAGGTATTTCAGATTCAAAATAGGCTTTGGGAAAATACCCAAAGAGGGCTGTTTTCTCCAGGTAAATCGCCTTTAAGCTGCACTTTTTTAGCAAGAAAAATTCAAAGTTTTTTTCTAAACGACTGATTTTGATCGATAAAAACCTTTAATTTAGAATAGTTCCGCATAGCGAATTGTCGAAGGATAGTCTCCTAGATTACTTTTTTAAAGAGAAAATGACTTGCAAAAAAGCTTCTCTCATTTTCAAAACGACTGGGATTGGCACTGAAAAAGGCTCTCCCATTTTCAAAACAACCCAGAGTGGCACTACCAAAGGCTCTCCCATTTCCAAAACAACCCAGAGTGGCACTACCAAAGACTCTCCCATTTTCAAAACAACCCAGAGTGGCACTACCAAAGGCTCTCCCATTTTCAAAACAACCCAGAGTGGCACTACTAAAGACTCTCCTATCTTCAAAACAACACAAAGCGGCACTGATAAAGACAGTCCTCTATAGTTTGCGATTTACCTGCTGTTTTCTCAATAAAACCTATTTTTTAGAAGCCTCTTAAGGTATTCTTTTCAGAAAGTGTTATCTTCGCTCCTCGAAAAGCTTTAGGTAGTAAGCTTTAAGCAAAAATCAACCAAGAAAATAACGATTAAAAACAGCAAATGAAGAATTACAAATTGCTAAATATCATCACAGGTTGGCTCATCTTTGCCATCGCTGCGATAACTTATCTTCTGACCATTGAGCCTACGGCAAGCTTTTGGGACTGTGGCGAGTTTATCACCACCTCCTATAAACTGCAAGTCGGACACCCTCCCGGCGCACCTTTCTTTATGATTATGGGTCGATTCTTCACCCTCTTTGGCGATGGCAGTCAGGCGGGATATCTGATGAATGTCATGTCGGCACTTGCAAGCGCCTTCACCATTCTGTTCCTCTTTTGGAGCATCACGCACTTGGCGAAGAAAATCATCAACCCCAAAGGCGAGCTTTCACTGGGCGAAATGATTGCCGTGCTTGGCAGCGGTGCGGTGGGCGCTCTAGCCTATACTTTCAGCGACACCTTTTGGTTTTCGGCTGTGGAAGCAGAAGTTTACGCCACATCATCCTTCTTCACCGCCATTGTTTTTTGGGCGATGCTGAAGTGGGAAAACGAAGCCGACGAACCGCACGCCAACCGATGGATTATCTTCATCGCCTATATGATTGGGCTGTCGATTGGGGTTCACTTGCTCAACCTTTTGGCTATTCCTGCCGTTGGATTGGTCTATTATTTCCGCAAATACAAACCCACGGTGAAGGGTGCTTTCATCAGCTTTTTCATCTCGTGTGTGATTCTCGCTGTGGTGATGTATGGCATCATTCCGGGCGTAGTAACGATTGCTTCATGGTTTGAGCTGATATTCACCAACGGCATGGGACTGCCCTACAACACAGGCGTACTCCTTTATGCCCTCTTGCTCATTGGCGGCTTGATTTACGGCATCTATTATTCCTATGCGAAGCGCAAAGCGATTCTAAACATTGCCCTCACTTCGGTGGCGGTGATTATCCTCGGCTATTCCTCTTTTGCCATGATTGTCATTCGCTCATCGGCAGACACTCCGATGGATCAGAACAGCCCCGACAATGTGTTTAGCTTGCTGACCTATCTCAACCGAGAGCAGTATGGCGACCGTCCTCTCTTCTACGGACAATATTATAATGCGCCCCTCAATGCGAAAGAGCGATATTCATTCTCGAAGAATTATTATGTGCAGCGCAACGGGCGATATGAAGTGGCACAAGAACAATCAAAGCCCAACTACAACAAAGCAATGTGCACCTTCTTCCCTCGCATGTATAGCAGTCAGCAGCAACACATTGACGCCTATAAGCAATGGGGAGGTGTGAAAGGAACACGAGTCATCACCCAAAGCGATAATGGCGAGCAGGTGGCACTGATGAAGCCTACTTTTTCAGAAAACCTCACCTACTTCATCCGCTATCAGGTGGTGCACATGTATTGGCGCTATTTCATGTGGAACTTTGTCGGTCGCCAAAACGACATTCAAGGTCATGGCGATGTGCTGAATGGCAACTGGATTTCGGGCATCGGATTCATCGACAATTGGCGCTTGGGCGACCAATCGTTGCTCCCCGCAAAATATGCGGAGAATAAAGGTCGAAACCGCTATTTCTTCCTGCCTTTCATCCTCGGATTGATTGGCTTGGCATATCAATATAAAAAGAAGAACACCGATTTCTGGGTGGTGATGACTTTATTCATCATGACTGGCTTGGCAATTGTGGTCTATCTGAACCAATACCCTATTCAGCCGCGTGAGCGTGATTATTCTTTTGCTGCTTCATTCTATGCCTTCGCCATTTGGATTGGCTTGGGCGTGGCTGCCATTTCCGATGCCATCGGCAAAGGCAAAAAGCATCATGCAATTGCCGCTGGTGGAGCAACATTGCTCACTCTCGTGCTTGTGCCGGGCATCATGTGTGCCGAAAACTGGGACGACCACGACCGCTCAAACCGATATACTTGCACCGACTTCGGCGCAAACTATCTGCACACCTGCGCCCCCAACTCGATTATTTTCACCAACGGTGATAATGACACCTTCCCATTGTGGTATAACCAAGATGTGGAAGGCGTGCGGACTGACTTGCGTGTGTGCAACCTGAGCTATTTGCAGACCGATTGGTATATCGACCAAATGCGCCGCAAAGCCTATGAGTCGGATGCGCTGCCGATTAACTTCGAGCACGACCAATATGTGCAAGGCACACGCGATGTGATTTATCTGATGGATCGCCTCGGTCGCCCATTGGAACTCAAAACAGCGCTCGACTTGGTGAGAAGTGAAGACCCACGCACCATGCTCCGTGAGTATGACAATGTGCGATTCCTGCCCACGAAGAAGTTTTTCATTACAGTGGACAAAGAAGCTGTCAAACGCAATAAAATTGTGCCTGAGCATCTCTATGACCAAATTGTGGACACAATTTTCATTGATTATAGCAATCAGACCTATATCACCAAAGACCAATTGATGGCGCTCGACATGATTGTCAATGCCAATTGGAGTCGCTCGTTTTATTTCTCCTCCACAGTGCCTTTTGAAAAATACTTTGGATTGAGTGAATATTTCATGCTCGAAGGTTTGGCCTATCATTTTGTGCCAATTCGGGGGACTGCAAGCAGAATGGATATCGGCAGTGTGAATACCGATTTGATTTATGAAAATATGATGCATAAATTCAAATGGGGAAACATGGAAGACCCATCGGTGTATATGGATGAAAACAACCGCCGCATGATGACTAATCTCCGCAGTGCTTTCAACCGCTTAGCCGATAATCTGATTAAAGAAAACAAACTTGACTCTGCCTATCAAGTGCTTGAACGAGGAAACGAGCTGATGCCCAAATCGCAATTGCCCTATAACTATTTCTCGGTTCAATCCGTGGAAGGATATTATAAGATTGCTCAAGACTCGCTCTCTTTCAAAGATGAAGCCGAAAAAATCTTGAAATCAAATGCCATGAAGCAAGCACGTGATTTGGCACTCCGTATTTTCAATGATTTTGAAGACGACCTATTGTTTTTCATGGCACTCGACGCCCAAAAATTTGCCTCGGTGCAAGACGAAGTGCAGCGCACACTATACTTCATGCAAGAAGTGGTGATCACCTGCCACAATGGCGGCGACATGGAAACCTCGAAAAGCTTGTCAGATAGATTTGATTACTATTATAAGATATTTGGAGGGGAGTAGAAGCCCCCTCCAACTCCCCCGAGGGGGGGAGGGCTCTGATATGTACTTTGAAAATGAACTTTATTCCTATTTTTCCAACTTTAAAGTTGGAAAAATAGGAATAATACGTATATTTACACCGAATTTAGCATGACATCAAGGCAAGACGTTGAAAGATATTTAAAGGAACTCAAAACCAAAATAGGCATTTTTGGCATCTTGTTTCTTGATGAACGAGACAAGAACCGGCAGACAGTGTATGATTTAGAAATTCCTCCTGCTAAGCGCAAAGAAATAATCAACTCCTTAGTGGCAGATGATTATTCAGAAGGACCACTCGATGAAAAGATGCGCGGGCTACTTCCAATGTGGGTCTTTGGCAAGCGAGTGAAGAAGAAAGAAATCTATATTAAAGTGAGCATGGGGATAGAAAGCAATTCCGCCGTTTGTATTTCATTTCACATTGCCGAGCATGCGATGAAGTATCCATTTAAGAAGTAACTATCATGAAAAGTCCATTTACAGGCAAGCAGATGAAGATGGTGCAGGAGCATAGAACGCTGAATTTTCGCAAAGATGAATTTGAAGTTTTATTTCACACCTACCGATGTGAGGATACAGGAGAGCAATTTGAAGATGACCTATTTGCGCAGCTTAATTACAATCAGGTAGTCAATCAATATCGCGAGAAATACAGCATTCCCTTCCCGGAGCAAATTATTGCTATTCGTGAAAAATATAAACTTTCCGCCGCAAAGATGTCGGAAATCTTAGGCTTTGGCACAAATGTTTACCGCCAATATGAAGGTGGCGAAGTGCCTAGCCAATCTAATGCGAAGCTAATTCATTTGGCAAACGACCCGCATGAATTTAATAAGCTCATAAACTATTGCACCACAATCGACCCTAAAACAGTTGCGAAAACTCATGCGATAATCGGCAGCCTATTAGAAGAGCAAAAGAAAGATAAGCTTGAAAGACAGTTAGAGGATTATTTCCTAGGAAGCGGAGCACCCACAAGCTATACCGGATTTCGAAAGCCTGATTTGCGAAAGTTTACTGAAATGCTCGTGTTCTTTGTGGAAAGGCTTGAGCCATGGAAAACGAAGATGAACAAGCTATTGTTTTATACGGATTTCATGATGTATAAAAATTACGGCATTTCGATGAGTGGCATGAAGTATCGTGCGATTATGATGGGACCTGTGCCAAACAATTTCAATAGCATCTTTGAGTATCTCGCCAATAAGGAGGAGTTTGATATTCGATTTGTTAGCTTCCCTGATGGCGGAACAGGAGAACAATTCAAACCAAACCCAAACCGAACCTTTGATACCCAGCAGTTCAGCGAAGCTGAATTGAATATTTTAGAATCCGTGGCAGAACGATTTGAAAATGTATCGACTAATGAAATAATCGAAATCAGCCATCAAGAAAAAGCTTGGATTGAAAATAACGAAGGGAAAAAGCTGATTGATTATTACTATGGATTTGAGTTACAAGCAAATTAACAACGTATGAAACAAAACATCCTTATAATTGGCTCGGGCGGCAGAGAGCACGCCATGGGCTGGAAGATTAAGCAATCAGAGAAGCTTAATCAACTTTTCTTTGCGCCGGGAAATGCCGGAACTGCCGAATTGGGCGAGAATATCAAGGTGGGCGTGTCCGACTTTGAGGGCTTGAAAGCAAGCATCTTGGCGAAACAAATCGACCTCGTGTTGATTGGTCCTGAAGTGCCACTCGTGGAGGGACTGCACGACTTCATCTTGGCTGATGAACAAATCAAGCACATCCGAGTGGTAGGTCCGCAAAAAGAGGGCGCACAGCTTGAGGGCAGTAAAGACTATGCCAAAGAGTTCATGGCGCGCCATGGCGTGCCTACGGCGAAGTATATCACCGTAACCTCAGCAAACCTTGCCGAAGGTGAAACTTTCCTTGAAAAAGAAGTAAAAGCACCCTATGTGCTCAAAGCCGATGGCTTGGCTGCTGGCAAAGGCGTGCTCATCATTGATGATTTGGCGGAAGCCAAAGCCTCGCTCAAAGAAATGCTCGATGGGCAGTTTGGCGAAGCGAGTGCCCGAGTGGTGATTGAAGAGTTCCTTTCAGGCGTTGAGCTTTCGGTCTTTGCGCTCACCGATGGCAAGGACTATGTGATTTTGCCCGAAGCGAAAGACTACAAACGTATCGGCGAAGGCGATAAAGGACTAAACACCGGCGGCATGGGCGCAATCAGCCCAGTGCCATTTGCCGATGCGGCATTCATGCAAAAGGTGGAAGACCGAATCGTTCGCCCCACTGTGGAAGGCTTAGCGAAAGACGGCATTTCGTATAAAGGTTTCGTGTTCTTCGGACTAATCAATGTGGGTGGCGACCCCTACACCATTGAATACAACGTGCGCATGGGCGACCCTGAAACCGAGTCGGTGATGCTCCGCATCAAATCTGACTTTGTCGATTTGCTCACCGCAGCAGCCGATGGCACCATGGCAAGCCAAACCATCGAGTTTGACGAGCGTGCCGCCGCCAATGTCATGCTGGTGAGTGGCGGATATCCGGGCGACTATGCCAAAGGCATTGAAATGTCAGGCTTCGAGCAAGTGGAAGACAGTATCCTCTTTCACGCAGGCACGGCAGCGAAAGACGACAAAGTCGTAACCGCTGGCGGACGAGTGCTCGCCATCAGCTCCTATGGCGCAACAATGGCGGAAGCCTTGGCGAAATCCTATGCCAATGCCGAGAAAATCAATTATGAAGGAAAGTATTACCGCAAAGATTTGGGCTTCGACCTCTAAAACATGATTTTCCGTCTTCTCCACAACAACAAAGCAATGCACTTCATAGCACTACCGATATTATCGGTAGTGCTATGGCTCGGTGCGCTCATCCACCCCGTGGAACATGCGTTCCAGCTCGATGTCTATCACACGATGCCGCTCTATCAGCCGTTCTATCTTCTATCGCAGTGGTCCTCAACAGTTGGAACAATCCTAGCCATGCTATTAAGCATTGCGACAGCATTCTTGCTGACAAACCTCAATTCACGTTTTCTATTTCTCGAGCAAAAGACCTTCCTCCCCGCCTATCTATACCTGATTATCATCGGCGGACTGACTCCCCTGCTCTATCTCTCCCCCGTCTATCTGGTGAATATCTTTGGCATTTGGTCAATCATAATCGTCTTCGATGCCGACAAAACTCAATCTGCTTTAAGCAAAATATTCAATGCTGGATTCATCTTTGGCATTGGAAGTCTGATTTATTTCAACTTTATTTTCCTCTTTCCCTTGCTGTGGATCGCCTTTCAATACATTCACAAAAACATTGATTGGCGCATTTTGGTCATATCGCTCACGGGGCTTCTCCTTCCGTGGCTATACGTCTATACTTATTATTTCTTCTTTGATTATCCGCATCTCCTTTTTGAAATCATCCAAGCCAACTTCTGGACTCCCGAGCATCACAGCAATAATTTCATGATGATCTACATCATCGTTCTGATCGCACTGACGCTATTGTCAGTTACGGGATTGCTTCGAACACTTGAGCAACGAGGTTCGACCTATCGCTCCTTCTTCCGAATCTTCCTGTGCATTGGCATGATGTCGATATTAGTTTTCTTCTTTGTGCCGAGCGCTTCGCTCGAAGTGATTCCAATGGCAATGCCCCCCCTTGCCTTCATCCTTGCAAATTATCTGATTGAGATGAAGCGCAAATTTTGGGTCAATGCCTTGCTCTATGCCCTATTGGCAGGCGTCATTTACCTCCAATTAGCTAGCTAAACAGACTTTCCCCGAAAGTTTTAATGAATTTCATTCCCTATGATGCCTATTTTCTGAAAATAATAGCTTAGGTTTGTACTCGGAAATTTTTAAAATAAAGAAAATGGCAAGCTTAAGAGATTTAAAAAAAGATATCGACTTCGTGTGTAGCGAAGTGGTGATGGACTGTTTGATTTATGTCCAATTGTCGGAAAATCCCGATTTAGACGCTGCGCAAGAAATCCTAAATGAGGCTCTTGTGTTGAATGGCGAAATGCGCGTGCAAGCTAATCATCCTGATGGCAAAGACAATCCAAAGTTGGTGAAAGCCTATTACAATGCTCTTGTAAATGAGTTTTTGGACAAAACCAATGCCCTGTATGAACGCTTGAATGCTTTAGCATAAGAAACGCTCTGTTTAGAATAAAAAAAGTCGCAACAACATTGCGACTTTTTTTATATCTTTACTGTCTCTTAAAAAACAGCATCTAAATATGGAATTTATACTCGACAACCCTCAGACCGAAAAGACATTTCAAGACATTACCACCCAAATCAAGCGCATGAAAAATGGTGTTGCTTCAGATGCCATGAAGGATAAGGGGATGGAATATAAAATGAACTGGGGGGTGTCGGTCATTCAGCTTCGACAATTGGCGCAGCGATATGAAAAAGACCACTTGCTGGCACTCAAATTGTGGAACAAAGGCTGGCGCGAAACAATGATTCTCGCCACCATGCTCGAAGAACCGCAAAAAATTGATGAGCGACAAATGGACTACTGGATTAAGAGCATCGAAACCACCGAGCTTATCGACCAAGCAATTTTCAACCTCTATGCCTTTAGCAAATTTGCCTTCGTGAAAGCCATGGAATACTGCTGCGGAAAAAAGTTTCTGGTGAACTATGCGGGCTTGCAGCTCATCGGGCGATTAGCTCGTGTGGATGACAAAGCTATCAATGAAATGTTTGAAGTGTTTTTTGACAAACTAATCGCACTATCGAAAGACCACCGACTGCATCAAGCGTTCTACAACATGATGCTGAACCTCGCCAATCGCAATCAAGAAATGAAAGCTAGCTGTATCGCTTTCCTCCAAGAGCTCGCCCAAGAAAAAGAGGCGCAAGCTCAGCACATTGCAGCAGTACTCCTCGATGATATCGCTTATGCTTAGACCTATTATGAGAAAACAATTATTACTCGCAATAGCTTTCCTTTCGGTGCTTGCAGCCCCTGCGCAAGGAACATTCACCACGCCCGAAGAAATAAAGTGGTTTGACGATGCTCGATATAGCATGTACATCTACTTTGGTCTATCAACTTATATTGCAGCTCCCGATGAGATGGAACTCGATCGTGGGCTGATTGCCGATGAAGTGTGGTCAAAACAGCCCGAGAAATTCAGCTTCGAGCATTTCGAGGCCAAACGATGGGTGGAAATAGCACAGAAAATGGGCGTGACGCAAATTATGATGCGTGCAAAATATCATGATGGCTTTCACCTGTGGAACACGCAATATTCCTACTTCAAGGTAACCAATACGCCTTTCGGGCGGGATTATCTGAAAGAAATCAACGAGGCTTGTCAGGAGGCAAACATCAAATTCGGAATTTATTATTTGCAAGCAGATTGGTATCACCCCAACTACGTGCCTGAGAATACCCATCGGATTGACCCCCTGCGCAATCCGCCATTCATCTATCGGAAAAGAAGAAAAGCCGAGATTTACACCGAAAAAGGATTGATGAAAGTGCTGTTCTATGAAAAAGATGCCCCCGGAACGGTAGATAACTTTTGCCAATTGGCAAATGAGAAATTCTATGACGGCTTGACCTTTCACCGAGTGATTCCCGATTTTGTGATTCAAGGAGGATGCCCCGATGGCTCGGGAGAAGGTGGTCCCGGCTATACCATCAAATGCGAGCTCGATGGCGAAAACCAATACCACGACCGTGGCGTTATCTCGATGGCTCACGCTGGAAGAGACACCGGCGGTTCGCAATTCTTCATCTGCCACAATCGCAAGCACACAGCGCACCTCGACCGTCGGCACACTTGCTTCGGCAAGGTCTATGAAGGGCTTGAAGTGATTGACAAAATCCAAATCGGCGATAAGATGCTGAAGATTGTAATTATTGACGAATAAACTCCAATAAAATAAATAAAACCATGAGAAAACAATTATTAGCGGCGATTCTAATCGCCACGGCATTTACTGCCAATGCACAATGGTCGGTGATTGACACAATCCCCGCCCCCAAAGAGAAACCGCATCTTTATCAGCCTTTCACGGTTGAAGAATGGAATGCGAGCAACTTCGCTACGCCCGAAGAAATGAAGTGGTTTAACGATGCCCGATATGGCATGTTTATTCACTTCGGACTGTCCACCTATATCGGTAAGGACTTGAGCTGGGGCATGTGCTACACCCGCAAGGCTCCCGATGGCATGGGCGGAGGTCATGGACCTATTGCCGATGAGGTGTGGACGAAATACCCCGAGAAATTCAACTTTGAGAATTTCGACGCTAAACAGTGGGTCGAAATAGCCAAAAAAACAGGCATGAAGTATATCGTTACAATTGCTAAGCACCATGATGGATTTCACTTGTGGGACACGCAATATTCCGATTTCAAAGTTACCAACACCCCTTTCGGGCGGGATTATCTGAAAGAAATCGCCGATGCTTGTCATGAGGCTGGCATGAAATTCGGGATCTACTATTCACAACGTGATTGGTATCACCCCGACTATGAGCCTGTCGATACTGCCTTGATTGACGCCCAACGCAAGCCACCATTCTTCAGAGCCAAAGAAGGAGTGTCGGAAGTGAAACCGGGACCAAATCATCAGAAATATCTCGACTATCAATTTAATGTGGTGCGTGAGCTATGCACCAACTATGGCAAGGTTGATGTGTTTTGGTTTGACGCTTGCTGGTGGGGTGGCATGTTTACTGCCGACATGTGGGAGGCCGAAAAGCTCACCCGCATGATTCGTGAATTGCAACCGGGCATCATCATCAACAACCGAGCTAGCATCCCCGGAGATTTCGACACCCCCGAGCAGAAGATTGGCATGTATCAAGAGCGTGCGTGGGAAAGCTGTCTGACACTCTGCGGCTCGTGGTCGTGGTCTGACACGCCTGTGAAGAGCAAGAAACAATTGGTGAACATCATCACTGCCACCGCCTGCGGCAATGGCAATGCCCTATTGAGCTGGGGTCCTACATGGGATGGTGCTTTCGACCCCAAACAAATCAATCGACTCGAAGATCTCGGCGGATGGCTCGGCAAATACGGACAAAGCATCTATAACACCCATGGAGGACCATGGTATCCCGAGAACTGGGGCGGAAGCACCTATCTTGGCAATAAAGTGTATGTGCACATCACCGATGGCAAAACCGAGCGCCTGCTGCTGCCTGCCATTGCCAACCAAGTGCAATCAGCCAAGTGCCTCACCGGCGGAGCGGTGAGCTTTGAGCAAAACACCGAAGCAATTGCCCTCGACTTGTCGAAGGCTTCACGAAGTGAAGAGTCAGTGATTGTAGAGCTGGTGTTTAAAAACAAAATCTCAGGCATGGCTGAGCAAAAAGGCGAATTGTCGTTGTTCTCCGACCCTGTCTATGGAGCTCTTGTACTTCAGAAAAAAGATTTAAAAGCCAAAGGAAGCTTGAAACTTGATTTGCGCCAGACAATAAACGTGGCAGGCATCGGAATCAAAGGACTGCAAAATGCGAGCGAAAAGTTTGTGGTGGAAGTTTCGCCCGATGGCAAAAAATGGAAAGAAGTAGCTGCGGAAGTCCCCACAAAAGACAATTGGGAACTGACTGTTTCGAGCTTTAATGCTGGCATTGAATTGCCCGGAGTCGATACGAAGTATATCCGCATTTCAACCCCCAACAATAAAAAAGGAACATTTAATATCAGCGAGCTGCTGATTTATGGGAAATAAAACATCGTAACTGAAATAGAAAAAAGCCCTAAAGAGAATAATCTCTTTAGGGCTTTTTTCTATTTCTTTTTCTTGCCCTTAAACTTATCTTTTTCGGCTTCATCTTCATCAATGAGCTCTTTGACTTTATTGAGGTCGGTGGGGATTGCCCAGCTTTCTCGCACCTCGAAATTGGAGCGAAGTTTCAATATTTTGGAGAAATAGAGCACTCGCTCAGGCTGCAAGTTGGCGTCGATGTCGCCAGCATCCCATTTGCCATTGACGTTGGTGTCGAGGATTGCTTTGATGACAAACTTATCGGGCGGCAAGAGCGGAAATTCCACCGTTCCATCTTCACTCACCGACTGGCTGCTCAGCACCTTTTCTTCCTTTCCGCCACTCTTGATGATTTGGATGACCATCGGCATAGTTACATTGCTCACTTCTAGCGTAATCTTCGAATAATAATCCTCAGCCCTTATGCTGAGCGTTTGCTTGAGTGGAGAGGACGGCAGCTCGCTGATGCTCACAGCGGCAGCTGAGTCGATATAGAAATTATATTTCTCCTCGAAAGTCCAAGGATAGCTCACATAATATCGGCATAGGTTGAGCGAGTCGGGCGTAAACGTGAAATCAACAGGCGTATCCACCGAGTCATTCACCACCTTGCACAGACGCACCATGCTATAATCAAGTTCTTTCAACGGCTCGGCAGACGCCACCGTCAGTTTTCTAAAGATATCGAAATCGTTGCCTGCATTGGATTTGAAAGCAAAGTGAGGCACGATAATTTCTTCCTCCTCCTCGCCTTCTTCGAGCTCTTTTTCTTCTTTCGCCTTCTTCTTTTTCTTGCCCGCATCAGGGTCGGTATAAGTCAAGTTGATGGTGTCGGTCTGCATATATGGCAGCTTCAAACTATCATCAAGCATGGTGTAGGTGAGCGCAAAACCGAGCGTGTCGAGGTTAGCAATCGTGGTGTCGCTAATCCACACGAAGAGAGAATCTCGATTAAGCGTATGCTCAATCAGCCCCCATTCTTTATCGAGCTCCACGGCTGGCTTTATCAGCTCGATGCGGAAAGAATCGCTCAAGCTATCATCAAAATAGAAAGCACAGAGGTTCTTACGTGTGCGCTCTTTGGCATTGAGATATTGGTCAAACTCATCTTCCTGATACATCATCATATAAAACGGTTCAGCCACCATGTGCTTATGCTTGTGTTGTTCCTCCACACTGTGCTGAGTAATCAGCTCAGCAATAGAATCGGGCAGCGCACCGAGAAGCTCATCACGAGCAACAGAGTCGGCTAGTGCCGCTAAGGTAGAATCAGCATCTAGCACCGTGGCGAGCAGCGAGTCGGTGAAAGACAGATGGTGTTCCTCGTGGCAGATTTCTTCCATCAGCGTGGGAGCAATCAGCGTGTCGATGAAGCCTATAAGCTCATCGGTGGCGTTATAGGTCAGACTATTATCGAGGTCTTGCAGGGCATACATGCGATATTTCCCCTCCTTAACGTTGGAAATCATAAAGAATCCTTCTTCGTCTGACATCGCAATATAGTCGGGGATGCTATCACGGAAAAAATGCAGGCTGTCGATAGCATATAGGCTGATGAGAACATCTTCGAGCGGCTCCATCGTTTGCGCCATGCGCACATAGCCACCCACCATGAGCGTGTCGAGGACATCGCCCGTGCTAAATGCAATTCGGAAGTCTTCCATCGGGTTCCCCTCGTTGTTGTCTTTGATTGAATTGCGGAAGTCGATGGAATAGGTTGTGCTATCTTTCAACTGTCCTTTCATGTCAATCATCATGGTTTTCGATCGTGTTTTCACAGCTGCTTTCTTCTTGATGGGCGGCGACACGAGCATCTTAGTAGCCACATCAGTAGCCACCACAAACTCATCGAAAGTCATCGTAACAATCTGCTTGTCGAAGTTTAATTGATTGGGCAGCGGGTCGATACGGAGCACTTCGGGAGGGATAGAATCCTTGTCGCCCCCTGTGGGCATGCCAATATTGGCGCAAGAGGTTTGAAAAATCATGTAGCCAAAACAGGCTGCCATCAATATGATTATGAATTTCTTCATGGGGTGTAAATTCTGAATAATGAAACAAAAGTAGTAAAAACAAGCGGTTGGGCAATATCAGCAACACAGCACCATGAAAATTTCTGAAGACTTTGTGCAAATGCAAAAAGTCTTCAGCAAAAAAATTGAAGTCCTTGTGCATTTTTGCAAAACCTGAGCACAGCGCACCAAAAAAAGGCGAACCGAATTGGTTCGCCTTTCCTATTTATATGCGAGATAGCTCGACTACACCACGCCTTGCGCCAACATCGCATCAGCCACTTTCACGAAGCCACCGATGTTTGCACCTTTCACATAGTTCACTTTGCCATCTTCCTTGCCATATTTCACACAAGTGTTGTGAATGTCGCTCATGATTTGGTGCAATTTCGCATCCACCTCTTCATTGGTCCAATTCAAGCGATAGCTGTTTTGAGTCATTTCCAAACCAGACACTGCCACACCGCCAGCGTTCACCGCCTTGCCGGGTGCATAGATGATGTGTTCCGATAGATATTCCATCGCTTCAGCCGTACAGCCCATGTTGGAAACCTCAGCAAGCATCAAGCAGCCGTTAGCCACAATTTGTTTCGCATCTTCGAGGTTCACCTCGTTTTGCGTAGCACAAGGCATGGCGATATCCACTTTTTGCACCCAAGGTTTTTGTTTGGGGAAGAATTGTGCGCCAAACTCTTCAGCATAAGGAGCCACCACGTCGTTGTTGCTATCGCGAAGCTCCAACAAGTAATCCACTTTCTCGCCCGAGATACCAGCTTCATCATAGATATAGCCGTCAGGACCCGAAACAGTTACTACCTTACCGCCAAGCTCGTTGATTTTCTTAATCGCACCCCAAGCCACGTTTCCGAAGCCTGAAACCGAGAAAGTCTTACCTTTAATGTCTTGACCGATTTCTTCCAACATGTGATGCACAAAATACACCGCACCGAAACCAGTAGCTTCTGGACGAAGGTTGCTACCGCCCCATGACATACCTTTACCTGTCAACACACCAGTAAACTCATTGCGGATGCGTTTGTATTGACCATAAAGGAAGCCGATTTCACGACCACCCACACCAATATCGCCTGCTGGCACGTCGGTGTTTGGTCCGATGTGGCGTTGCAATTCAGTCATGAAACTTTGGCAGAAACGCATGATTTCATTGTTCGACTTGCCTTTAGGGTCGAAGTCAGATCCACCCTTACCACCACCCATAGGGAGCGTAGTCAAGCTGTTTTTGAACGTTTGCTCAAAGCCCAAGAACTTCAAGATTGACAATGTTACTGTGGGGTGGAAACGAAGACCACCTTTATAAGGACCAATCGCTGAGTTGAACTCCACACGATAGCCACGGTTCACTTGCACCTCGCCATTGTCGTCAAGCCAAGGCACTCGGAAGATGATTGTGCGCTCAGGCTCGCACATGCGTTCCAAGATTTTCGCTTTTTGATAGCGAGGATTTTTTTGATATAAATCCCAGATTGTTCCCACAACCTCTTCCACCGCTTGGTGAAATTCCGCTTCACCAGGTGTGCGAGCTTTTAAGCTCTGAATAAATTCGTTCATGTCAGTATGCATAGCATCCGTTTAATGTGTTGAACTAAGGTTTAATTGTTTGAGGGGGCAAGGTCGGAAAGGTATTTGAATTGACAAAACAAAAATGAATTTATTTTCATACATTTGCGCCCGACGAAAAATTTTAAAAGTTTCAAAAAATGAGAAAAGCAGAGATTTATACTGAAAAAGGATTGATGAAAGTGGAGTTTTACGAAAAAGATGCTCCCGGAACGGTGGAAAACTTTTGCAAATTGGCAAATGAAAAATTTTATGATGGATTGACCTTCCATCGTGTGATTCCCGATTTTGTAATTCAAGGAGGCTGCCCCGATGGAACAGGAGCAGGTGGTCCGGGTTATAAAATCAACTGTGAGCTTGATGGCGAAAATCAATATCACGACCGTGGCGTTCTCTCGATGGCTCACGCTGGGCGCAACACCGGAGGTTCGCAGTTCTTCATCTGCCACAACCGCTCAAACACCGCACATCTCGACCGCAACCACACCTGCTTCGGCAAAGTCTATGAAGGACTAGATGTGATTGACGACATCCGCCCCGGCGATAAGATTGAAAAGATTCTTATT
>JBKECD010000149.1:0-12143 GCA_047974225.1 Mangrovibacterium sp. | reverse complement strand
GGGTGGCACTTTGGGTAACTTCCATCAGTTTCGGACCGATAGCGGTTACAATCGTCGCCACTTCCTTGCGTGAGCGTTCGCTTCTATCGCCACTCACCACCACTTGCTCTAAGCCGATTTGGTCGGCACGCAAGATGGCACGCAAGGTGTTTTGTTCGCCCACCACGAAGTTGATTTCATAGTCTTTTGAAGCATAGCCCACAGCCGAGATGCGCACCGTCTGCTTGCCTTCCGCCACACCGGTGAGCTTGAAGTGTCCCGACATATCGGCCGACACGCCTTGGGTGGTGCCCACAATGCTGATGGTGGCGAAAGGGATGTGTTCATCGGAATCGCTCACCACATCGCCAAAGAGCATGGTGTCGGGTTTCTTTTTATTGTCTTGATTGGGGTCATTGTCGGCATAGCTGAAGAAGAAGCCGTGTAGCATGATGAATGCCAGAAAAAGTTGTTTCATTTTTTTAAAGTTATCGAGTTCACAAGCTATCGAGTGCACGAGTGCAGGGTTGCAATATTCGCGCAGCCACTTGTGTTCTCGTGTACTTGAGCACTCGTGTACTCTTAATTCACGGCACAAAGATATGAGATAGGTGCAAAATGCGCAATCCCCATTAATGGGGATATTTAAGCTTTTCTCCCTTTAACCTTGAGATTGCGCTGATGATGTTTAATGCATAGCTGTCGGGCATGAATTCGGCTTGGCTGTTGAGGTATTCCCTCTCATCAGGGTATGATTGTAACTACCAGATTATCCGTTGCTGCAACAAACAGATTTTTCACAGCAAACAGATTCATACTTGGTTTAATGGTTACCATCGTTTCCCCATTGGAAGAAATAGTGAAACTCTGCTCTTCTGAATGCAGATGAAAAGGCACATCTGAGTTGTTTTTAAGTGTCATCCGCTGTCCTTTTTCAGATTCAGAAATAAGTTTCACTTCAATGGCAGATTTAAAGATTTCGCGCAAGAATTTCTCATCTCCAGCAAGCTTATCTCCAAACCAAGCCACAGTGCGCTTTGCAAATAGGGCTTCTTTTATGGCTTTTTCAGAACGGTCATCAGCAAAAACGATCGTCAGTGGGCGATGATACTTTTCTAGGTTATACATAGCGGCTGTGATGCCATGAATGTCAGATGTTGCAATTGGGGCAATGTTTTTCTCATTGCACCAATCGACAGTAATCGGATACCATTCTTTCTCGTTGAATACTTCCACAGCATGCAGCCATCCTTTTTCGAGTAGTTCGGTGTGCAGTGGCCACCAGATACAGCTATCAGGCTGCTGAGCCTTCCAACCTGGATGATTCCAAATGATAAAAGCACCTTGATCGGCTGCAGCTTTAAAAGCATCCATGTAATTTAGTACATCTAGGGCATTGACATCGTCGAGGAAAAGGGCATTGAAATGACCTGGAGTCATGCTGCGTGTGATTTCGCCGCCATGAATCAAGATAATGTCTTTTTCGTCGGCTTTTGGTTTGGCGATTTCATAAGATGAGTTATCATCACCACCAATAAATTTTTTCGAAGGGTTATTTTCGATATGGTCAGTGATTGCAATCGCATCAAGTCCCTCTTGCCAGGCTTCATCAACTCTGACTGTTGGCCAAACTACGCCGTCGGAAAATACGGTGTGTATATGAAAATCGCATTTAAGTGTAATATATCCCATGATGTTTGGGATGTTGATGTTTTTGCGTGAATTGTCATTTAGCAATTCCGGCATTTGAATGTTGTTCACATTTTGCGAAGATGCAACGATTTGAGACAGCAATACAACTGCCATGATGAAATATTTTTTCATGAGAATGTTTTTTAGATCCCACTCTGAAAGCGATATTCAGAGTGGGTTGATTTGTATTTTTAATAGAGGGTCACTATTTCAACCACCAAGTGTCGAGAGTGATAATGTCATCGCCACTGAATTGACTGTTGATAGCTTCTTGCACATTGTTAGCATTGTTATTGTATTCCGATGTTGGGTATTGCCATCTTTTAGGAACGCTAGTGTCGTCGGGGATGAGGAATTGAGGATAACCAGTTCGGAGGTATTCAAAATAAGGAGTCCATAGGTTTTGAAAGAATGAGCGGATATACTTTTGAGTCAAGATTTTTTCGAGATTCTCATCGAAGCTTGCTGATTCATCAATCATCACCACGCTTTGTGCTAGATAATCCTCCACCATGTCAGCTCCCAGATATTCGGCATAATCACTAGCATTGTCGGCATAGAATTTAAATGATGCTCGCACCGCATTGCTGAAGTGATTTTGGGCATCGCCGCTAATCCATCCACGCAAAATAGCCTCAGCTAGGATTAGTTCTTGCTCGGCATAGCTCACAAGTATTTGCTGCTCATTCGTTGGGTTTTCATAGTATCGACTATCTACTTTCGACACATTCCCTTTGGTGGCTTTCTCATTCACTTTAGCATATGCTCCCACCGGATTTCCCCCTTCGTAGGCTGAAAAGTCGTCAATCGCCAGTCCATTATCCTGAGCATTTTTGGTTCTTTCGGCGAAGGTAAACAATCGGGGGTCTTCGAGCATTTGCAGGGTTTTCACAAAAGTAGAATCCATATATCTTGCTGAACCGAAGCTACTGCTATTGAAGAACACATAGCGGTTGTCTTGCTGGTCTAGATATTCCAATTTAGCCTCATTATCCGTTCCTTTCAATATATTTCCAGCTTCTACGGTGCTTTTGAATTCATCTGAAATGCGATATTGTCCAATTGTTGATTTATTGCTGAGTGTCATCAGCACTTTTAGTTTAAAAGAGTTGATGATTTCAATCCAAGCCGAAGGGGTTGAAGCAATGATGTCGCCGCTTATGGAGGCGTAATTTGGAGCTTCTTCTTTCAAAATCTCAGCACCTTCATTGAGATAGGTGATGATTGTAGAGAAGACATCTTCTTGTGCGTCATATTTAGGGGAATAGATGCTATCTGTTTCGGCTCGCAAGCTTTCGGAACAAGGAATGTCGCCAAAAGTCAAAGCAAGATTATAGAAATAATAGGCTTTGAAGAATTTGGCTAGCCCAACATATATTTGCTGGTCGTTGTTTTCAGCTTCTTGCTCCATCTTCACCACGTCAGCCAGATCAGCATACGATGAGAAAGAGCCCCTGTTCCACGACCAATATTGATTATTGCTTTTGCCGTCGGTGTCAACAATGTATCTGCTTGCCAATGCAGCATCTGATGAAGCGCTACTGTAGAACGTTTCCCATTGGATATTAGTCAGCAATAATGACGGGGATGTTTCTGTTGGATTGTTGGGGTCGTTGTTCATGTTCTGCAAGTCGGTGCAAGAACAAATCGCTGCGCAGATTAAAGCTAAGATATAGTGTTTCATTTTTATTTCTCGTGTCATGATAATCGAATTAAAATTTGATGTTTGCTGATATTCCTAAATACCTAGATGATGGGTCTTGCAAGTTGCTGTCAGACGAACCGAAGTCTGGATCTAGGTAGGGCATTTTCTTCAGGACAAGCAAATTGTCGCCAAACAGAGTTAAATCAAGCCCTTTGATTTTACCTAGATTGAGTATTGATGCTAAATCATAACCCACCGATAGCCTTCTGAGTTTCACGAATGAGCGTGAGAATGTATTGGCGAAAAACTCGTCATCATCGGCAGTTACAACCGCACGGTAGGGATAGTTTTGACACCAAGACTGCCAGTCAACAGCGGTTTCATTGTTGATATATGTTCGCGTGTCGGAGCTTACATTGCCATTAACATCTCTCGATAGTGTTCCGCCAGTTACTACCACTGCATTGGGCACGAATACCGGAGCGCCAGTGGCATACTCTTCATCTCTATACTTGGTGGAGTTTTCATGTTTGCCGGCCCACCACAATTTTTGGTGAGTAGTGGAAATTAATAGTCCTCCAATTGCCCCATCAATATCCATATTCACTTTCCAATTCTTGATTTTAAAGGTATTTTGAAAACCGAATCGCCAGTCAGGGTCGTAGTTACCTACGTTGGCTTTATATTCGTCGAAGATTGGCATCCCGTCAGTACCCACAATGAGTTTTCCTTCGGCAGATTTCGACCACACGGTGGCATAGGCAGCATCGGCTCTATCGCCAAGCTTTAAGTTTCCGTAGTTGGTGGCATCATCATAGATGGCTGTTAGTTTGCGCACTTTATGGCTAGCATTGGCTGTGATTCCCCACGAGAAATCTTTTTTGACCACAGGCTTTGCCATCACCACAAATTCAAGTCCGTTTGTGGTATACTCATTTCCATTCACTGTTCTGCTGGTGAATCCTGATGCTTCCGAGATTGATAAGTCGATAATTTGATTTTCATCGACCACATTATAGTAGGTGAAATCAAAAGCCAAGCGATTGCTCAATACCGCAAATGAAAGACCCGCTTCAAACGAAGTACTCGTTTGGGCTTTAATTTCGGGATTAACCAACGAACTAGGGTAATCAACCGAAGGTGTGCTGCCATACATCACTCCCTGATTGTATGTTGCTTGAAGCTGATAAGGATCTAAATCGCTTGAAACTTTTGCCCAAGATCCAAAAACTTTCAGATAATCTAAGAATAGAGGCATATTTGCATAATCAGAAACAACGCTACTTGCGGCTACCGACGGATAAAAATACGAGCTATTCTCTTTGGGCAAAGTTGATGACCAGTCATTTCTTCCTGTCAATGTCAAATATAAATAGCCGAACAAGTCGAGGTTAGCTGTCCCATAGATACTGTTAATTGCTTGCTCGCTGAGTTCATTGGTTGTACTATATGCGCCAGTAGAGTTACTCATATTATAAACGAATGGTACGGAAAGACCATCGGTAGTTTGATATTCTGTGTGGTGTTTTTTGTAATAAGAACTAGCGCCTACATTCAGAGCCAGATTAATATTGCTGGTAGTTGCTTGTGTGTAGCTAATCATGATGTCACTGTTGATATCAGTTGTGCCCTCGTTCCAGGTTTTGTAATCACCATTTCGAGAGTCTCCGTAGTTCATATACGATTTTGGAACTTTCATATCCTCAAAAGCATTATCTAATCTAGCCGAGCTTCGAGCTCTCACGCTCAGAGTTGGCAGGATGTCCCAAGTGAGCGACCCCAAGGCAGTCATCACATTTCTATCTTGAGAGTTTGTGGCTTCATATGCCATGAAATAGGGGTTGTTATACCACGCATAGTTGTAGTTTGCTTGTCGATATCCATAGGAATCTGGTCGATACATATGTTTTTTTAGTTCCCTAATATCGACATCGTCACTCATCCAAAGCAGAATGGTGTAGATATGATTCTTTGGACCATAGCCATATCGGGGGTAGTTTGGAGAATATACTTTGTTATAGCTTAACTTGGTTTGAAAATTCACATGGTCTAGAATTTGATAGTCGCCATTGAAAGTAATCCCGCCGGTGTTGAGACTTGTGTTTGGCACTTGTCCTCGTTGGTTCAGATAGTTTCCCGACACATAGGTGTTTGCTCCATCTTTTTTGCTTGCCACCGAAAAGCTTCCTTTGTTGATAAGTCCTGTGCGCAAGAAATTCTTAAGGTTGTCGTGGCGAACAAATGGAATTGGAACCCTTTCGTATAAGGAGCGGTCATCATAGATTGAGCCCGACACATCTCCCCACCAGTCGATGGTTTCACCAGTTTCTTTATTTCTGATAGGACTGTTCCATTGGGCAATGAGCAGATTACTAGAAAAACGAGGTCCCCAAGTCATATCACCATCGGAGATACCGCCATCGGCGCCATCCCAGAACTCATATTGCCCCTGCGAACCGCTCCCAAATTCCGTTTGAGTATCGGGGAAAACCGTAAATCCTGCCGAAGCCATGGATTGAAGGTCGATAGTTACTGTCACGCCATTTTCCTTCGCTTTTTTGGTGGTGATTAATATCGCTCCATTTTTACCTCGTGCACCATACAGTGCTGAAGCTGATGTCCCTTTCAGCACGTTAACACTGCTGATGTCGGATGAATTTAAATCATACAAATTACTTTCCACAGGTACTCCATCGAGCACAATCATCGGTGTTTTTCCTCGAAGCGAAAAGCTCGGCGCTTGAAAAATACCAGTCGGATTAGACACCGTTAATCCCGCAATCTGTCCTGACAGTGCATTCCCTACATTCACAGGGTTTGCATTTTCAATCACATCCTCGTTGATTTGCTGCGTGGTGTACCCAATCTTTTTCTTTTGCTGCTTGATGCCCATCGCAGTTACTACCACTTCTTCCAGTTGCTTGTCTTCGATAGATAGTGTTACATCAAGCACTTCTTGTCCGCTGAAGGCAATCTCTGTGGTATTGAAACCTACAAAGGAGAAGGATAGGGTGTCGCCTTTGTTCACATTGACCAAGGCGTAGTTACCATTGATGTCGGTGATTGTTCCGTTTATTGAGCCTTTCACGAATACCGAAGCTCCGGGAATTGTTGACTGTCTATCGCCATAGACAACCCCTCTGACTTTGTTTTGGGCATGACCAGCAGACACCGTCAGGATGATCATTAACATCAAGAAAAAACTTTTTCTCATAATCTAATTTTTTACTGTTTGTGAATAGAATGAAAATTTTCAGCAAAGTAATCGCTTAATTGTTACAATGTAATTACAGTGTCGTTACGATTCTATCACATTTTGATTGCAATTTGATTAAGGCAAAATGTATCCGAAGTGTAATCCCTTTGTAATGGTATTGTAATAGTATTGGCAGAACTTTGCAGCGTACAAATCAACACATTAAAGTATGAAAAGAGTATTTTTTGTCTTAGTCGCTTTTTGCAGTATCGCATCAAGCACAATGGCGAGCAGTGTTTCAGAAAAAGAGGTCAACAAGGCTGCCGCTTGGAAATTTTATGCCAATGAAATAGAACTCGATGCACAGGCTATTTCTAGTTCAAACTACTTTTTGGGCGGAAGAGCCGAATGCCTTCTATCTATTTTTGAAAAAGCGAGTGTGAAGCGTGAGCAAATAGTAGAGGGAGACCCAAGTGTAACGCTGGTGATTGCAAATCCAGAAGTCTATTCCTCGGTCAAAGGAATAGAAAAGCATATCAAAAGAGGGGTGAAAAAAGGAGAGTTAGAGAGCGGGCTGGTGAAGGTAGAATTTGAACGAGTTTTAGAAGTGGCGATTGCAGCACTTACGGAGTATAATATTGATGGCTTTGTGAATGCTCTGAAAGAACATCAAAAAGAAAAGGATGAATTGCTAAAAATATTCCTCAAAGTAGAGTTGGTGAGATATTAAAATTCAAATGAACACAGTATGAAAAGGACAGGACTAATTATGGTATTATTTGTTTGGGCTATCGCATTGAATGCTCAAACGCTTAAATTCAGCAGTGATGGAAGGTTTAAAATTTCGCAGCTGACAGATACACATTACTATCTAGGAGGCGAGAAATCGCAAGCCGTGTTAGACAACCTAAAAGTTGTTGCAGAAAGCGAGCGGCCCGATTTATTTGTTTTGACTGGCGATATTGTGACAGCTCGGAACAATACCATAGAAAGCTGGAAGTCGCTCACTGAAGCTTTAGAACAGTACAACACACCTTATCTCGTGGTGTTTGGAAACCATGATGACGAAGGAGACCGAAGTCGAAAAGAGATATATGATTATCTCCGTTCGAGAAAGTTGTGTCTGATAGCTGATGCCGACAATGTCTCTGGCGTGGCAAATTATTCGCTGCCGATTTATAGCTCAAAGGGCAGCAAAGAAGCGTTTGTGCTATATGCCATCGATTCGAAATCCTATAGCACCGAAAAAGGGAAAGGTGTGGAAGGATATGGTTGGATTGGGAGAGACCAAATCAACTGGTTTGCCGCAACCAATGAAATGTGGAAAAGCAAAAATGAGGATATCAAGGGCATGATGTTTTTTCATATTCCGCTGCCTGAATACCGCTTGGCTTGGGAGCAAAAAAGTTTCAGAAAAGGAATGAAAGGCGAAGATGAGTGCGCCCCTGAAATCAACACGGGGATGTTTGCCGAAATGCTATTGCAAGGCAATGTGCTAGGCGCATTTGTGGGGCATGACCACAACAACAACTATGTCGCTCAATACTATGGCATCATTCTGGGCTATGGTGCTTATTCGGGAGGAAACACTTACTTTGACCTCCGCACAAATGGTTCGCGGATTATCGAACTGCAGGAAGGTGCCCACAGCTTCAAATCTTGGATTAGATATAGCGATAAATCAACCGATCAAATGCTGACATTGCCACCGAAGATTAGCAAGTTTTAAGCCCTTCTCCCCTTAACCTTGTGATTGATTTCTGATGATAGCGGTTGAGGTAGGTCTTGTCGCACGACCTGTTGTAGCGCTTCGCCCTCTGTTCCGAAAGTTTTCCTATCTTCGCCCCATGAATGCAAGCATCACCAAACATGAGCTTCTATTTAAGGAGCTCGCGAAGACCTCGCGCGAGACGCTGCGCACCCGCCCGGTGTGGCATCTTTCGCTGGAAGAAAATGGAATTGTGGGCACTGGCGAGTGTGCTCCCCTCTTTGGCTTGAGCCATGAAACGGAGCGCGAAGTGCTCGATGCACTCGAGGATGTGTGTCAAAATCCGATGTATTTTGTAGATAATCTGGCGCAGCTCGATGCTATTCCATCGGTGAAGTTTGCGCTCGAAATGGCGTGGCTCGATTGGAAGAATGGCGGCACAGGGCGGCTCTTCGAGAGTGATTTTCTGTGCGGCAAGCGGGGGATTCCCATCAATGGATTGATTTGGATGAATGATGCCGAGCACATGTTGGCGCAGATTGAAGCGAAACTCGCAGCGGGCTTTTCGTGCATCAAGCTGAAGATTGGAGCGCTCGGTTTTAAGCAGGAGCTTCGGCTGATTGAGCACATTCGTCAGCGATATACGGCGGAGCAAATCACCATCAGAGTGGATGCCAACGGGGGATTTGCTCCCCACAAGGCGTTGGCAAAACTTCGGCAGCTAGCGGAATACGACTTGCACTCGATTGAACAGCCCATTCGGGCGGGAAATTGGGCGGCGATGGCGAGCTTGTGCGAGCAATCGCCTTTGCCGATTGCTCTCGATGAGGAGCTCATAGGGGTTCTTCAGCGGGAAGACAAGCAGCTGTTGCTGGATTTGATACGCCCGCAATATCTGGTGCTCAAGCCGAGCTTGCACGGCGGATTTTCGAGTTGCGATGAATGGATTCAGCTAGCGGAAGAACGAGGCGTCAGCTGGTGGGGCACTTCCTATCTCGAGTCGAACGTGGGCTTGAGCGCCATCGCTCAATGGGCTGCCACCAAGAAGCTGGAGGGGCATCAGGGATTGGGAACTGGTCAGCTTTTCAGCAATAATTTTCCTTCTCCGCTGCGCATCGAGGGCGAAAGATTGCTGTTTCATTGATGAAGAAGCCTTATGCCATCTTCGCCAGCACAATCATCTTATTTTCCTTCACCTCCACCACGCCACCAGCGAGCTCGATGAAAGCTTCCGTGCCGTGAGTGTCCACCACCCGCAGCTTGCCCTCGTCGAGGGTAGAGATGATGGGGGCGTGGTTTTCGAGCACTTCAAACGAACCGTTCGTACCTGGCACAGTAACGGATTTCACGTCGCCTGTGAAGATGGTCTTATCGGGAGTAATTATTTCTAAATGCATAGTTCTTTTTTTTAGGCGTTGGCTTCGCCGCTTTACTTTGTGCTGTGCCTGTGGCGCTTTACTTCGTGCTTTGGCTTCGCCGCTTAATAGCGCCGCAGGCAATGCGCTGAAAGCACAGCGCCGCAGGCAACGCTAAACTTCCGCCAGCAATTTTTCACCTTTCTCGATAGCTTCTTCGATTGAGCCCACGAGGTTGAATGCTGATTCAGGATATTTATCTACTTCGCCATCCATAATCATGTTGAAACCACGGATGGTGTCTTCAATCGAAACGAGTTTGCCTTCCAATCCTGTGAAGTTAGACGCCACAAAGAATGGTTGCGACAAGAAGCGTTGCACACGGCGGGCACGATGCACTACCAATTTATCTTCTTCCGAAAGCTCATCCATCCCCAAGATGGCGATGATGTCTTGCAGCTCTTTATAGCGTTGGAGGATGTTAATCACTCGTTGTGCGCAGTTATAGTGGTCGTTGCCCACCACATCGGGCGAGAGAATGCGTGAGCTTGATTCCAAGGGGTCAACTGCTGGATAAATACCAAGCTCTGAAATCTTGCGGCTCAACACCGTGGTGGCATCAAGGTGGGCAAAGGTGGTGGCAGGAGCAGGGTCGGTGAGGTCATCGGCAGGCACATAGACGGCTTGCACCGAGGTAATCGAACCGTGCTTAGTTGAAGTAATGCGCTCTTGCATCACCCCCATTTCCGAAGCCAAAGTTGGCTGGTATCCCACCGCCGAAGGCATCCGTCCGAGCAGGGCGGAAACCTCAGAACCTGCTTGGGTGAAGCGGAAGACATTATCCACGAAGAACAAAATATCCTTGCCTGAGCCTGCTGAGCCATCGCCATCACGCAATGATTCAGCAATGGTCAAGCCCGAAAGAGCCACACGAGCACGAGCGCCCGGAGGTTCGTTCATCTGCCCAAATACGAGCGCAAGTTTCGACTTGTCGAGGTCTTCTTTCTTCACCTTGCTCAAATCCCATTTGCCTTCTTCCATCGACTTTTTGAAGTCTTCGCCATAATTGATAATGTCGGCTTCAATCATCTCCCGGAGCAAGTCATTTCCCTCACGTGTGCGCTCGCCCACGCCAGCGAAAACTGAAAGACCATCATGCGCTAGCGCAATATTATTAATCAACTCTTGAATGAGTACTGTTTTTCCCACACCAGCACCTCCGAAAAGACCAATCTTACCACCTTTGGCGTAAGGCTCAATCAAGTCGATGACCTTAATCCCAGTGAAAAGCACTTCGGTTTCGGTGGTGAGGTCTTCATATTTCGGTGGGTTGTTGTGAATCGGTAGTCCATCTTTAGGCAGTAATTCCAATCCATCTACGGCATCGCCAGTCACGTTGAGCAATCGTCCCAATGCAGCTTCGCCTTTAGGCATGGTGATAGGAGCACCACAAGCGATGACCTCCATGCCACGCATCAATCCATCGGTCGATTCCATGGAGATGGCACGCACGGCATTTTCACCGATGTGCTGCTGGCATTCCACCACGAGCTTGCTTTGCCCCGGACGCACAATCTCGAGTGCATCATTGATTTTGGGAAGAGTTGCGCCTTCGCCGCTGAAACTCACATCCACCACAGGTCCGATCACCTGACTAATTTTACCGATATTCATGTGTTTTTGTTTTTATTTTCGAGGCTGAAAACTAGAGAATATTAATCTATTCAGCAAATTAATAGTTGCGTTTCTAACATAAATCCCAGCTTTGATAATGCGTGCTTTAGATTAGCAGCCCAATTTTTGTTCCCACACGCAATATTTTTCTGGAAATACTGCTTCCACCGAAACTTTTTCTTTAAAAAGTCCATAGACCGCAGAGCCACTGCCCGACATGAGCGCAAAGCTTGCGCCCAACTCGTAGAGTTTTGCTTTGATTTCAGCCACTTCGGGCAGTTCGTCAAACACGAAATCTTCAAACTGATTCGTTATTTTTCCTTGCCATTCTTCCACGGGAAGCTTGATTAAGTCCGCCAAAGGAGTTTCTGGTTCTTTGGGAAGCATGTGCCGATAGGCTAGGGCGGTGCTTACATGCACCGGCGGTTTCACCACCACCAGATGATAGCCCTCAAGATTTAGCTCAATGGGTGTGAGCAGCTCGCCACGCCCCTTGGCTTCCGAAGGCACTGGGTCGATGAAAAACGGGCAATCGCTGCCGAGCTGCAAAGCATAGTTGTGCAGCTTTTCTTTCGAGATATTCAGCTTGAAATGTTCGTTGAGCGAAGTGAGCATAAACGCAGCATCGGCAGAACCGCCACCCAATCCAGCTCCAGAAGGGATGTTCTTGTGCAGGTGAATGTGCAAGGGAGGCAAATCATAGCCCGCTTGCAGCAGGCGATAGGCTTTCACCACGATATTGTCGTCAATGTCATGCTCGATGGGAATGCCTGAAAGGGTAAATTGAAATTCATCGCTCACCACAAACTCCAGCACATCTTGCATGCCGACAGGATAAAATATGGTTTCGATGTTGTGATAATTGTCAGCTCGCTTAGCGGTTACAAGCAGTCC
>JBKECD010000004.1:0-1654 GCA_047974225.1 Mangrovibacterium sp. | reverse complement strand
GCGGCATCGTAAAAGTAAGAACTGATATAGCCGTTATCATTTATGGCTCGTAGGCGGTTTTCTTCGTCCCAAAGCATCGTCCTTTCTTTGGCTTGCGTTTGCACGCTGTCGGAAGTGTTGATGTAGATTTGATTGCCGTTGGCATCATACATATACGCATCTTGCACGCTTCGACTCCGCTCAGCAACCGAGAGGCTATCGGTAGCACGGTAATTCTCATCGGCAATGTAGCTGAGTTGGTGTGGCTTGTCTTTCGAGTAGTTATACTCCAACTCATAGCCTGCCATTAAATCACCCTCAAAAGCAATATCTGTTTGGGTTAAGTGCTGCTTCTTAGCCGTGATGTTGTGGAGGCTATTTTCACAATAGAAGCTCTCATCGTAAAATACGGTGAGGCTTAAATTGTTTTGTATATCTGTTGCAAAGTTCATTTACTTTGATTCTCTGCATTTGAAATTTCACTCCACAAAGTAGTCTCATTAGCCGACAAACACCTTAGCGTCGGCGCCCCCCCCCCCTGTTGTTCTCCATCCAAGTATATCAGTTCCCAATAACGATTATCATTCAAATCCAAATAAAGTCTATTCCATCCTGTAGCATCTATAGAAATTTCTTTTAAACAATTAGAAATTAACCACTCTATCCTCCTGCCAACATCATCAAGCTCTACATCAACCCCGTTAAATATCCATTTGCTCATTAAAAGCGTTTCATTTTTCTTTATAATCATCATTTTATAATTTTTACAGTTGAATTATTGGGAATAGGTTGATTTGGGATAGTAAATTCTCGTGCTCCACCTGCTGTTTTTCCAAAACCAACAAACCCAGGATTTGAACGGTTTATGGGGGAACTCAAGCCTGATTGAGGTACATTAAATTCGAACACCTTAAAACCCGAGCTATTATTAGGGATAGTTAAACGTTTGGCAATTTGACTAGCATTCATTCCTGCAATATCATCTACTGCCGTTACAAATACATCCACGGCACTCGGAGCTCCTAATGTTTTTGAATTAATATTAGCAGGAACAACGCGAGCTAATTTATTTGGAACGGGGTTAGTTATCGTATTAGTAAGTTTTACATTTCCAAGTGGCATTTTCCTAGTCAATAGTGCTCCTGCTACAACAGGAGCTACATTCGCTAGAACCTCGCCTTGCTCACCTACAGACATGCTTAGGAAACTTATTGCCGTATCTATCGCTTGACCTAATGCTTCTACTGTTTGATTTTTATTCCCCAAAGCTGTACTGATCCCAAACGCATCGGAAATCATAGTCATTGTAGACTCTGCAAAACTACCTAAGTCATTTAATAATAAACTTGGGTCTTGTACTCGATCATAAATCTTTGTGTGAAATTCATCATTTAATCTGCTTGTAGCTCTGTTCCATCCTTCTAATCTTGTTGCTGGAGGTTCATCTCCTTCCAATCCCCATAAATCGACAAAATTTATTGGATTGTTGAAGGTGTAGGCAAATGGTGAAAAGTTCGGATATTTCTCCGCCAGCGGATCCACCCCATACCAAAGCCCAATCCTCGGATTATAATACCTCGCTCCATAATAATACAACCCAGTCTCTTCGTCAAGCTCTTTTCCATTGAACAAGAAAGGCGTATTCCAAGTGTTGTTGCGCTCTTCGATGAACACT
>JBKECD010000156.1:0-2187 GCA_047974225.1 Mangrovibacterium sp. | reverse complement strand
GTATGAGCAGTTTTGTCAGCGATATGAAGAGGGATTGCAGGTGGTCAAAGCAGGCATTTTGAGTAAAAGTGGCACCAAGCGATTCGACAAAGTTCATCAGCGCATTGGGCGATTAAATGGTAAGTATCCTTCGGTTCATCGCCTATATGAGCTAGATATCACCCAAAATGACAAAGGGGTTTGTACGGATATGAATTGGATAAAAGTTCCCAAACTCAAGCAGGAAAAGGAAAACGAAGTGGGGACATACTCCTGACTTTGACAATGCGTCACCCAAATCAGTTTTTCCAGAAATCATCTTCAAATAACATCGCAATAGATTTATGACTATCGGTTATCAACATTGTTTTCTCGAAGATTTTACCAGTTGATTGCAATCGCATTTGAACCGTGGTTATTGTTTTAGATATAGCTAACACCTTGTCTGCGCTTAATTCGATGTTGTTAAGCTTAAGTAGGCGTTCAAGCTCTTTGTACACTTTATATGCCACGAAGCAGATGCAAATGTGAGCTTCAATTCGTTTGGGTGTAAAATGAAACATAGGTCTTAATTCTAATGTCCCCTTAGTAACTCTAAAGGCTTTTTCTACCTGCCATAGTCCGCTATACTGCTCATGTACTAATTCAGGAGCAAGATTCGTATTGGTTATGTAACCTTTAAGCCCATCCCACTTGCTATCTTCTTCGATTTTGCTATAATCAACCTCCACTTCCACATTATTGCTTACCTTTAAAAACTTATTATAGCCACGCTTATTTACCTTGTCTTTTGTTATTACTCCGCTCTTAAATTCTTTCTCCAAACGACTAATGCCTTTTTGACGATTATATTCGTCCTTCCTAGCTCTTTTGGAGGAGTAGCCGACGATCATATTTGCGCGTGATGATTTTCGGCAAAAATGATATAAACCATCTTTCTTCTCTAGCGATAATATCCATGATTTTACCTCTTTGCTCTCATTCTTTATCCTTGCTCCAATGATGTATTTGTAATCTTTTTGTTCGAGTAAATCAATATTGCTTTTGTTCATCAACCCTGAATCGGCAACAACTACAAAATCCTTTAAATCATACTTCTCAACAAAACCATCTACTACAGGCAACATGGTGTGTCCCTCGTATTTATTCCCTTCATGAATAGCATATGCTAAAGGATATCCTCCAATGCTCACTAAAAGTCCCAATACTATTTGTGGAAGTGAATGCTTGCCATCTTTTGAGTAACCCGGTTTTCGTAGTTCATCAGATTTGTCGCTCTCGAAGTATAGCGTGGTTACATCATAAAACACAATGTTAATCGCATTGCCTAATACCTTACGCGTATGCTGCACACTTATCTCTTGAAGTCGATCTTTAAATTGGCTGTTTAACTTATCTAAATAACGATAGAGTTGGTGCAATCGAACATCTTCATCAAAATGAGATTTTAGATAATCAACTGTAGCTGCTTTGCTCTGTGGCTGACATAAGCGATATATAACAAGGTGGCGAAGTGTCCTATCTTCTATGGCATCAAAACCTATGCTATCGTATACTTTATCAAGTATGAGTTGAGTGCCATTGAGAAGAATGTTATCAATATTGGATAGTAGGTTTTCTGCTAAATACAACTCCTCTTGCTCCTGTGCTTTAGAGGCAAACATATCTGCTCCATTACTCCGTTCATCAATCCATTTGCGACCAAGAAAAACAAAGTCTTCTATTCCCTCTTCATTTGAACTTGTCCCTATCGACTTAACTTCTCGAAAACGATTGTTGCTCTTGTCTACAACAATGACACTTGTTGTACCTGATCTATTCTTCTTTTTTCTAACAAACATAGGGCTAAATATACGCTTTTACCCCTTTGCGTCACCCATACAAAGAAAAATATTTTTTAAACATGCTCATAATCAGTGTCGTATGATTTTAGGATGAAAAAACTGTCAAAGTCAGGAAAGGGGTTTGTACGGATATGAATTGGATAAAAGTTCCCAAACTCAAGCAGGAAAAGGAAAACGAAGTGGGGACATACTTTTTGCGTACCAGTCTGAAAGAACCGCCTGAGCAGTTGGTCTGGACGATATATAATTGCATTCGAGAGGTGGAGAGTTCTTTTCGCTGCCTGAAGACCGACCTTGATTTGCGTCCAATCTACCACAAGTCCGACGAAGCAACACAGGCACACTTGCATTTGGGATTGCTCTC
>JBKECD010000167.1:0-2770 GCA_047974225.1 Mangrovibacterium sp. | reverse complement strand
TTTTATCATTCTTTTCTTGTCGGTCGAGCAGCTTAGAAACAGTAGCTGCTGTTTCAGTCAATACTTGGTGATAATCAATTGTTGAATCACGGTCAACAAACTCAATATATCGACTTGGCACAAGGGAGTAATTGTTTTCCTCTAACTCATCCAAACCAACCGAGCGATACAGTTCTGGTTCAGCATAATTTGCCCCATCGGTTCCCTCGCTTTGCCACTTAAAGTAGATTTCGGCAGCACGTTTTATCTGCTCAGCTTTGAGCTCTATTTTCTTTTTCTGCTCTCCTTTTATTGGGTTCTCCGTCCATTGGCGTAAATCCATAAACAGAATCTCTTTTCCCCGATTGCGCAAATTGCGCTCGTGCCGTGCACCGCCTTTTTTATTCTCATTCAATATCCATAGAGTTACCGATATATCGGTGGTATAAAACAGCTCACGAGGTAGCACCACAATAGCTTCCACCTTGTCATTCTCGATCAGTTTTTGGCGAATAGCCACGGCATCACCATCGCCCAAAGCCCCATTGGCAAGCAAGAAACCGGCCACCCCTTTGCCTGCTTTCAACTTCGAGAGCATATGCAATATCCAAGCATAGTTGGCATTGCCCTCAGGAGGTATGGAATAATCAGCCCAGCGACTATCTTTGCTCAACGATATATCATACCATTTCTTGAGATTGAATGGCGGATTAGCCATAATGTAATCAAAGGTCAAACCTCTATGCAAGTCGTTGGAAAATGAATCGGCATTTTTTTCGCCCAGGTGATGCGAGATGCCACGCATAGCCAAGTTCATCTTAGCCAGTCGAAAGGTGGCGGGGTCTCGCTCTTGCCCATAGACATTCACCCTTTCAATATCGCCTTGCTTTTCTTCCACATACTTAGCACACTGAATAAACATACCGCCCGAACCACAACAAGGGTCGTAGAGTGTGCCATCAAAAGGCTCAATAAAAGCGGCTATCAGCTCCACAATATCATGAGGCGTGTAGAACTCGCCCTCTTCTTTGGTGGCATTCACCGCAAATGATTTGAGGAAATATTCATACACACGCCCAATTAAGTCTTTCTCCTCGCCAAAAGTCTTGTGCGAGATTTTATTTACCTCGTCCACCACCTTTTTAATCACATTGGCTTCGAGATTAATTGAAGTAAACAATCCGATGCGAATACAGCCTTTTAAGCCACCGCCACTATCTTCAAGTTCTTGAATTGCATCGTCTAATGCTGCATTTAGTTTGTTGGAAGGTTGTTCCATTACCGTCGCCCAACGAGCTTTTTCAGGCACATAGGCCACTCCCTTATATCGGTTTGGACTGTTTAAAAAAGACGCTATTACCAGCTCATCGGTAATCCCATTGTGGAGACATTCTTGGCGCATCTCATTTTGTACATTCTCAAACTTCTCGCCAATAAACCGCAAGAAGACCAAGGTTAAGAGTAAATCCCTTTTATCATTCAGCGATGCATTACTTCGCAGATATTCCCTACAATTAAACAGGATGGTTTCTAAGTTGAGCGTATCGGTTGTTTTTTGTTTTTTCTTTGCCATATTTAACTCTTTGCTTTTTAGTTGTTGGTGGTTAGGGGCTTCAAATCAGCTATATTATCTGCTATCAAGCTATCCTTTTCCCGGTATAAGACTTTTATTAAAGTAAGATTGGCATCTGTGTTCCAATATATTTTCAATTCATGATAAATCGATGCAAGGCAATGTTGGTTTACCTCCTCTTTTGAAACATGACCTGACTCAATCATTTCATTTCTTATCTCTATGTCTTTGTTTGGGTCTAAAATCGAAGCATATATTCCTCGGTCTTCGTTAAGCTTGGTTTCATCAGCATTAAAGTACTTGCTCTTACATTCGTCTGTTGGTTTAACTGTTTCTATATATGGTAAGCCTCCTTTTTTGATTATTGCTAGCGTGTAACTAATGATTGGATTGATGCGCCCTTTAAACTGTCGAATAGGAATACCTTTATACTCATATTCATATTCATTGACTTTGTTCAGCTCTTTGATGTTATATCCATATTCACTTATAAAGTTATCAAGGTATAATCCGAAACTAATAATTTCATACCCATCTGCACTTTTCCCTATCAGTTTATCTACAGCACTAAATAGTTTTTCAGCAGATATTCGATATTCAGATTGCTTGTTTAATTTGAAAATCAGCGTAAACTGGTCTTGCACACGTTGAACAACAGTATCTGCTAGTATGGACTCTGCATTCAGATGCGAATAGGTTGAATCTGTACTAAAGTCTTCCTTTCTAAATAATTGACTGAGATGAAAGTTATAATATCTTGAGGTGTTATTTTTAGGAACTTCTTGACTAGAAAATTCTTTTAGTATAGAGATGCTACCTTCAATAGCCTTCTTAGTGTGGGAATAAAAATCCTCTTTTTTGTCAAGTACTACATTCTCTTTCTTTTCACCAATAGCAGTTTCAATTTGTCTTATGAGATTATCCACCATAATTGAAGGTGTATTCTCTTCTTTATTTTCCCCTATAACATTATTGAAACTATCTTTGATTTTATGCTCTTCGTCTTCTTTTTTCCACCTATCGACAAAAAACTTCAACTTTTTGATATGCCTTAACCAACCGTCCAATTCTGGTAAACTATCGGGTAGAGCTGGATAACT
Source organism: Mangrovibacterium sp. (assembly GCA_047974225.1). Lineage (GTDB taxonomy): Bacteria > Bacteroidota > Bacteroidia > Bacteroidales > Prolixibacteraceae > JBKEDC01. The sequence goes on along the minus strand of JBKECD010000167.1, from coordinate 118 downwards.
CCAATTATTTCCAAGTCCGATAGATAGGACTTCAAAGCTATTCAAACGATACAACAGAAGGCTTAAAAACTCATTTACGCAAGCTAAAGTATCGTCAGAACTTCTGACGCTTTGATTG
>JBKECD010000166.1:0-18580 GCA_047974225.1 Mangrovibacterium sp. | reverse complement strand
CTTCGCCACAGACGAAAGCCCCTGCGCCCTCAAAAATCGAAATGTCAAACGAAAATCCGCTGCCGTTGATGTCCTCGCCAATCAGCCCCTGTTCTTTGCAAAGCTCGATGGCTCGCTTGATGCGCTGCACCGCCAGCGGATATTCGGCACGGATATAGAAAATTCCCTCGCTGGCGCCCACGGCGAAAGCAGCGATAAGCATGCCTTCGATGACCCGATAGGGATAGGATTCAAGCATCATCCTGTCCATGAATGCGCCGGGGTCGCCCTCATCGCCATTGCAAATCATGTATTTGGTGGAGGCTTCTGATGATGCAACAATCTCCCACTTTTTGCCGGTGGGAAATCCGCCGCCCCCTCGTCCACGAAGTCCACTTTCGAGAATGGCTTGCACGGTAGCATCGGGGGTGGAGGAAATGAGTATGCTTTTGAGTGCATCAAACCCACCACTTCTGATATACTCTTCCAAGTCGAGTGGGGCAAGAAAACCGTATCCCTCAGTGGAGATGTGTTTTTGTCCCGCAAGGAAATTATCAATCACACCCGTGCGCTCTTGCTCGCCTTGCCAAAGGACGTTGTTCCAAGTGGTGTCGGTGTGGAATGTGTCAATCTCACCGATGATTTTATTCTTGAGTCGCTGAAATCGGCTGCTCGGTTTGAAATGTTTTTGCAGAATCTCTTTCACTTCAGCCGCCTTCACATTGGGATATCGGGTGATTTCGCCATTGCTCGCCACCACATCAATGAGCGGCACTTTGTTGCACACGCCCACACATCCCACCGATTTCACCGCCACTTCCATGCCGAGTTGTTGCGCCGCCCTTTTCAGCTCCGCATGAATATCGGTCGAGCCGCTCGCTTGGCAGCACGAGCCCATGCCGAGCCGCACTTCTCCTGCCACTCGTTGCGCTTGCCGTTTTGTTGCTTGCGTTTCTTGCTCCTCTTGCTGAGCGATGAAATCTTCAATCACCTCATTCACCTTTCCGGGCAGCACATGCCCGTAAATCTTCTCATCAATCTGCACCACCGGAGCCAATGTGCAGCAACCCAAACAGGCAATTTTCTCGATGGAAAACAGCTGGTCGTCGGAAGTGATGCTGCCCTCTTTCATCGCCAATTCTCGGCGGAAAGAATCATAGACATTTCCTGCGCCTTTCACATGGCAAGCCGTGCCGGTGCACACCTTGATGAGGTGCTTACCATAGGGAATGTGGCGAAACTGAGAGTAGAAAGTCGATACGCTGATGAGCTGCGCACGGTCGATTTCGGTGCGCTCATACACTCGCTCGATGGCTGCCGAAGGCAGATAGCTAAACTCCTCTTGCAGGGCTTGGAGCAGCGGAATGATTATCTCACGGCTCGTGCCGATGCGATCGATGATGGCATCCACCTGAGCATTCACCACTTCCAGCGTGTTTTCTTGATTATTTTCACAATTACAAGTCATTTGCGTTTACTTTTTACCTTTTACTTTTCTTACCCCCTAATTTAAATTCGAGCTCCTTAATAGACGGAATCGTTCCTTCAATTTCTGCTGGATACAATTTTGATAGTTCATATTCAGAAATTCCAATAGGCTGACTGCTTGCTTCCAAAGCATACTGTGCTAATAGATTGTCTTTATTCTTGCAAATCAGCAATCCAATGGTTGGATTATCAACATCTGTCCGGCATAACAAATGATTAACAGCAGTAACATAGGTGCCGAGTTGTCCAATATCAGCAGAGTCAAACTTATCAATCTTCACTTCCACCACGACATAACAGCGAATGGTAAGGTTGTAGAATAACAGGTCAACAAACTTTTCTGTTTCGCCAATCTGCAATCGATACTCCCTTCCAACATAAGCAAACCCTGTACCTAATTCAACCAAGAAACGCGTAATGTTATGCAACAATGCATCCTTAAGTTGCCTTTCATTATAATCAACTCTCATTGACATGAAATCAAAATTATATGGATCTTTGGTAAGTTCCTGAGCCAAGTCTCCCGCTGGCATTGGTAGTGTGCGCTGAAAGTTTGTTATCGCCTTTCCTTGCCGCTCATACAGATCGGTATCCATAAAATTTAATAGCATCGAACGGCTCCAATTGTTTTCGATGGTTTGATAGACATAGAACAATGCCTTTTGAGGAAATTTTGACAATTTATCTATGAGATAACGATGATGCCCCCATGGGACAGAACTCAAATCTTCCACAAGCTGTGGAAGATTTTCCAAATAATCGGCATAGAGCAAATAGAACCGCTTTGCATATCGAATATTCGACTCCGACAAGCCCTCAATCCCAATCATTTCACGGCGTAAGTCAGCACTCAATGTGGCATAAAATTTTGCTCCATATTTATTTTCTACTCCCAAAGACACAATATCTTTCCCCAATTCCCAATAAAACGCTATCAAAATTCGATTGACCCTTAATGCTGCTTTTATCTGACTTTGCTGATAACGGCTCTTCAACTCCTTTACCCATTGAAGGTATTCTTGATCTAAAATAGAAATGGCTTTACTCATTTGGTTTCTCAATTACTATACTGAAATTTGATTGTCGATGCTAAATTACACACGATATTTGTTTTTTTACTTTCCTTCGGAAACACAGTAAATACTTTTATTAGTTCGCCACACGATTTTGCCTTCGGCAAAAGCTGGCGTGGCATAGGTCTTCTCGCCTGTTTCGATGGAAGCGAGCACCTCAAACTCATCATCGGCAGAAAAGATATAGACCTTTCCGTCGGTGTCGGCGGCATAGATTTTGCCGTCGGCAATCATGGGCGAGGAGTAGAACCCGTTGCCCAAATCACGCTCCTTGCGGATTGCTCCGGTTTTCGCATCATAGGCGACAATCACGCCATAGCTCGTTGCCACATACAAGTTATCACTAGTAGCAACCGGACTCGACACATCGGGCATATATTCGTTTTGCTCCCACAGCACCGAGCCATCGGTGCCGTTCACCGCCACAATCTTGGCATATTCGCTAGCACCAAATATCACTCCACTTGCGCTGCATGCACTCGCACCCACTTCACCGCTGAAGGCATTCACCGACCAGAGTTCTTCGCCTGTGTTCGGATTATAGGCTTTCAAGTTGGGGTTTCCCATCACAACGAGCTGCGGTTTGCCGCCCACCATTGCGATGGAAGGCGAGCTCCATGTTTCGATTTCACTGCGTTCGTTGCTCCAAATTTCTTTTCCCGACACGAAGTCGAATGCAGCAATCTTCTTGATGTTGTGATTGTCATATTGCACAATGACCGCCCCCTCGAAAGCCAAGAGCGAGGACGCATAGCCATAGTTATTCTCGGGCACACCGAGATTCTTCGCCCAGAGCTGCTTGCCCTCCATGTCGGCACAAATCATATCGCCAGTGGCAAAGATGGCGCAGACTTGTGTGCCGTTGGTTGCCACGGTTGAGGCTGCCAAGCCGGTGTCTTCGGTGGTGTTCGGCATGACCGCTGGCGAGCCAGCGATGCCTATTGCTGCCAATTTCCACAGTTGTTTGCCGCTTGCCAAATCATAGCAAAACAATTCCCTTGCTTCCTCGTCAGCTCCTGAAAAGAAGACTTTGCCACCGCTAATCACGGGTGAATTATAGCCACTTCGAGGTGTATTTATTTTCCATGCGATGTTTGTTCCTGCCGCCAAATCCCACGATGTTGGTAGCTTTTGAGCTGAAGATTTGCCATCGCCAAAGTTTCCCCGAAAGCCACCGTGTGAGGGCTTCGATGCGGGAACTTTTGCCTTGGGCGCTTCCTCTTTGGGTGCTTCTGCCACCGCTGTTTTTTCTTTCACTTCCACCGCTGGTTCAGCTTTTTCCACTTCTGCCATCTGCTCTGGTTCTTCCTCTTCTTCCAGTATTGGCGCAGTTTCTTCTTCCGCCTTTGGTGTGGTGTCTTCTTCTGCCGCTAGTTCCATTTCCACCACTTCTTCCGTTGCAGACTTCAAAAACGGTGCACTGCCAAAGGCGAGCAGCAACGACACCACCGCCAACGTCATCACCCCACCCAGCACATAGTTTCGAGCTTTGCTCTTGATTGCCCACTCGTCGATAGGGTCGATTTCCTTATCGGGAATGTTTCGATATTCGGCATAATAGAGTCTCAACATGATGAGCATCACCGCCAGCATGCCGATGAGAATATAAATCCCCATCTTCAAGCTCGCTTGGGTGGCGAAATAGGCTCGCCGAGCTTGCAAGTCGAGCAGGCGAATCTGCTCCTGCAATTCCACATTGCCTGCGTCTTGATAGTTCAATGTTTTGAGTGTTTCCAGCACCTCAGCTTGCAGAGGCGTGGACTTTCTCACCTGAAAATAGTTGGTGGTGAGCATCACCGAAAACGAGATGGCAAAGATTGCCGACACGATGGCAATGTTTCTGTATATCTTTCTTTTCATCTTATTAAAGCTTTCACTTTTGCGGACAATAACTAAAACATTTAGCACACGACACGCAATTAGCATTATCTATTTCATATTCTTTTCTTGTTCTTTTGAGCGAAAGGTTAATCAGTGTCAGCGCAATCACCAAGCCAATCAGTCCGCCTGCAATGGTGGAATAAAACTTGAACTCGGCTTGAATTTCTTCATGCCTTGCTGCTAATGCTTCCACCGTGTTGCCTTCGGTGGCATAGAACGCTTCGAGCTCGATAGTGAGCAAATCTTGCGGCTCGGCTTCATGCTTCTGCACTTGCTGATAGAGCTGCACTTCTTTGTTGGGCTGGCTCAATCGCTCGCTTTGGCTTCGCAAGAAAAAAGCACCGACCGCAATCATAATGGGCAGAAAAACAAAGTAGGCAATGATGCGTTTCACCCCGTGCATGCGTTCCTCTTTCAGTTTGTTTTCATAGGGCGCTTTGATGGCATCCACTGGGCAAGCATTGTGGCACAGTTCGCAGTTGATGCAGTTCTTCTTGGTGATTTTCACCTTCCAGATTGAAACCTTCGAGAGTGTGCCCAGTATTGCGCCATAGGGGCAGAGGAATCGGCAGAATGGTCGCCCCGTGAAGATGCTCGCAATGAGCAGCAATGCACCAAAGGCGATGAGCGCCATGTCGCCACCCAATCGGAAAATGCCGATGAAGGGGTCGAACTCGCAGATGATGAAGCGGGTGCGCGTGATGGCATAAAGCACCGCAAAGATGAGGTATAGCCAAGGAATCACTCGCAAGACAGTGCTCACGGCTCGTGAAAGTCGGATGTTTTTGATGTTCACCAACTCTTGCAGCGCACCAAAGGGACAAACGCCCGCGCAAAACACCCTTCCGAAGAGAAAGGCAAAGAGAATCGGCAGCATGAAAAAGAGGAAGACCGACAGTGGAAGCGCATAGGAATTGTCCACCAACGCCAGCGACACATTTTGAATCGCCCCGATGCTACACACGCATCCTGCCCGGAAGAATCCGAAGTAAAGCACCGAGATGATGGAAGTCCAGATGATGGGTTTGCGAGTCTGTTTTTTGATAGTTGCCCACGCCACGATGCTCATCAGCACCACCAGCAGGAGGATGTCCACCGCCGTCCACCATGCTTCGTTGGGGAGGGCATGGTGGAGGTCGGGATATTGATAGCCAGACTCAAAGTCGGGCTTTGGGAATCGGTTTTGAGCCGATGCAGCGATGCTGCTCCAAGCAAAAAACGATAGGCTGGTTAGAATCTTTTTCATCTTACGCATCTTTCAGATTATATGCTTTATTTAAAGGCACTCTTGAGATTGCCCCCGATGGACAAGCCAGCGCAATGGTGCATTCATTGCAATCCACACACAAATCACGCTTGATTTGCAGATAAAGCGAACCATTGCCAAAGGAGCTGCATCCCTTCACACACTTGGCGCAGCCGTTGCAGAGGTCTTCATTGATGGTGTATTCAAAGTAAGGGTCTTCCACAAACTCCCGCTTGATGGCTCCCGTGGGACACATCATGTTTTCGGCAGCCGTATTGAGCTCCTTCACATTCGAGCGATAATAGCCCCCGCAGAGGTCGCAATATCCGCAAACTTTATTGGCATGCACACATTTCACCGCCGAAACTTTCAGCACGCAATGCGTTTCACACCGTTGGCAATGGGTGCATTTGGCAGGGTCGATTTGCCAATACATGTCGCCTTCGTCGGCATGTGTTTTGCCAGCAAACCGAATCCCTGTGGCAGCAATTGCCCCCCCAGCAATGATTGTCCCCATCGTTTGCAGGGCTTTTCGACGAGTTATTGGGTCTTTCATGATAAAACAGATTGTTGGATTATTAGATATTGGATTGTTGGACTGGTCTAAAAATCCAATAATCTAACATCTAAAAATCTCATAATGTAATTCCTTTTCTAAGCGGGCAATCCAACTTGCAGTTGGCGCATTTGAGCTTGCCCGATTGGGTAATATCTTTTCTCGCGCAAGTGTCGTCCGCCTTTGGCGAATACATCTTGTGCAGGAGCACGCCCGAGAGCGTTGCAAGGCTCAAGCCTGCCACTCCCGTTCCGATGGTTTGCAGAAATTTTCGTCTTGAAATCATTGTCGCTGATTAAAAATTTTGATGATACTCCCGCTGCTTAGCACGAGGCTTTCGCCGAGTGCTTTCACTTCTTTCGCCTTGTTTCCACCGCCAAGAGCGGTGCTATTTAAAAGAATTTCTTTCATTTCTCCGTTGTTGTCGAACAACTTTATACTCGGTATTCCTTTTTCAGATGAGAGCAATTGCCCGTCATTTCTGATGGATATATAGCTTGGATTGCAGCAGCCCACAAAGTCTTCAGGCTTGCCGAAAGTACGCACAAACTTGCCCTCTAGCGTGAAGACTTCAATCTGATGGCGACCCGAGTTGGCAACATATAATGTATCGTTGTGGCTCGCCATGTCAAACGAATAGGAAGGAATGACAAAGCCATTCGGACTGCTGATGAAGCGCACAAACCCACCACTGCGGGTGTATTGACAGATGTTTTTGTTGGCAGCATCGGAGGCAAAAACAAAGCCGCCAGCCACCGCCAGCGAGCAATAATCCGACAAGTCGCTGCACGCCTCCCAGTGCTCCACCAAGTTGCCTGTGAGGTCATAGATTTCAATCGAAGATTGATAGAGCGCATAGACATTGCTGTCGGCAAATGCGATATCTCGCACCCCAGCACTCACCCCAAAGGCATTTTGCAGCTCGCCCGCCATACTATATATATGTATCGTGTCGGCAGCGGCAACAAACAGCTGCTCGCCCGCCATCGCAAAACTCTTAATTTCCTCGCCCAGCTCGAAAGAAGAAGCCAAAGCATATCGCCCCGAGTCTGGAGCTTCGGTCGGCACTTCTGCATAAGTTGGTTTTTCTTCCGAAGCCGTGCGCCGAATCATGACCCACAACAGCCCGACCACCACCAACAGCAGAGCAATGTTGAAAATTATTTTAATACTTCTGTTCATCTTTACCCTTTTACATTTTATCTTTTACCTTCTACCTTCAAACAAACCACCGTGTGTGCATCACGCACCATCAGCCTGCCATCGGCATAGGCGAGAGGTCCCCACGCATCAGCACCATCTTCAATAACGACTTGCCGCTTGAGTAGCTTCAATTCTTTGTTGCCGATTGCATAGGTGAACAGCTCGCCAGTGTCTTTGAAGACAAACAGCAGGTCGTTAATCACCAAATAAGGTCCAAGACCGAAGCGTTCATCAGCACCCGACACCCACAGCGGATTGTGCAAATCATCTTTGGAGTAGCAGACCAATCGCTCGCGATTTCCACCGCCATCCTTCGGAAGTACACTATATAATAGTTTCCCCAACAAGATTGGCGTTTGCTGTTCACTTGCCAGTCCCGCGTTGGCTTTATATTGCTCTTTGATGGCTGCCGACCACTTGCCGCCCACTTTCTCCACCTGCAACACCGCTCCGCCAGCACCATATCCCGCCACCAGCAAGACGCTATTATCCGACAGTCGCACCGGCGATGGTGCCACTACTGAAGGCTGCCATTGCGAAGCACTCCACAGCAATGCGCCCTTGTCGCTCCCTTCCGCCGATACGCCACACACGCCCCCTACACCAATATAGACATAAGTGCGCTTGCCGTGCAAGCTCATCGGCATGACAGAGGAGTGCGACATTTTGAAGCCAACATCATTCGGCGTTTCCCACAGCTGCTCGCCGGTGGTGCAGTTCACACCGAGCATCAAAGTCGTTTCGCCAGCTGGCGCAAGAATCAATGCTCCGTTGTCCACCAGCGGGCATTGCCCAGTGTACCACGGCGGAATCTCTATGCTGTATTCCCGCTGCATGTCCAACGACCACAACAGTTTGCCTGTGACAGGATGGCAAGCCATCACATGCCCTTCAGGACCGATGCTAATCACATAATCATCGCCCACCGCTGGAATGGTGCGCGAGAAACCATGATTGCGTTTCATCGGCACTCGATACCAGCGCCGCCAAAGTTCCCGCCCAGTTTCCAGCGAAAAGCAGCGCAAAGCATCCGAGCTCAACTCCTCGTTATAGTCCAACAGATATACCCGCCCATTGTGTATGGCAGGGGCGGCGTGTCCTTCGCCAGTGTGGAACGACCATAGGATGGGGAAATCTTCTTCGGTTTCGATTGGGAGCTCTGTTTTAATCCTGTTCGACACATCATCACCTCTAAACTTCGTCCACTTGCCACGCAGCTCCGAATCCATATCTTCATATTTCATGAAGAACTCGCCAATAATCACCTCATCTGCATTACGCTGCGAACCCTCTGGGCGATTATCAGCTCCGGGAGCTTGCACCGCAAACTCTTCCTGCGGCGAATAGAGATGCCACCAGACAATGAGCCCCGTGTAAATCATCGCCACTAGAAGCGTGATGCCTATTATGCTATTTTTCTTCTTCATGGAATGCTATTTCACCGCATAGGCCATCAGCGTGTCGCCATGTCGGACATAAAGCACGCCGTTGCAAATCACAGGGTGCGCCCAGTGCTGCGCTGTTCCCATCGTGATGGTGAACTCGCCCGTTTTCTCGAGCTGCTCGGGGTTTGGCTTCGCCAAAATCACCTGCCCTTTTTGGTTGTAGATATACAGCATTCCATCGGCAGCAATCACATTGCATTCACCCACAGTGCTGTCTTCATATTTCTTCTCGCCTGTGTTCCAGTCGATGCACGACCACTTGCGGTCGCTGCGATGCCCTGCGCCATAGACATAATTGCCCATCTTCACCACGCTGCCAATCTGCGAATCCATCAATTCATTTTCCCACACCGTTTCCACTGCTTTGCCGCCGTCTTTAAGGCGAAGCATCAGCGAGCCTTTTTTGTAGCCCGACACTAAAAGCAGCGTGCCATTATCATAAATCGGAGTGTTGGGGTGGATGTTATAAGTGTTCACAAAAGGCACCGACCACAGTTTCTCGCCCGAGCTGGCCGCAATGCCATAGGCATGTCCCGCCATGATGGTTACAATCTGCGGCACATCCACATCGCCGATGTAGAGCGGCGAGCAGTAGGCGGATTTTTCGCCTTCGCCGGCGAAAGCCCATATCTTCTCGCCGTTGTTTTTGTTGAGCGCAAGGATGTTGTTCTCCTTGCCGCCTGCACTGATGATTACCTTGTCGCCCACAATCAGCGGCGACTCATTCACGCCCCACACCACATTCTCTCCGCCGAAATCATCGATGATGTTTTTCTTCCAGAGTACTTGCAGGCTCTTTTGGTCGAAGCACACGAGGTTTCCTTTGCCACTGTAGGCGTAAATCTTGCCATTGTCAATAGTCAGCGTGCCACGCGAACCGTTGTAGTTCTTGTTCCACTCCTCGCCATAGGAAGTTTCTTTCAGCAGTTTGCCGTTGAGGTCGAGCACGAAGATTTTCCCGTCATTGTCCACCATTCCAGTGATGTAAACTTTGTCGTCAGCAATTACGGGCGATGAATAGCCCTCGCCCAGCTGGTCGAAATGCCACAGCAATTTCGGTTCTTCGTTCCACGATTTGAGCAGTCCTTTTTCCAGATAAACGCCCGTGCGGTCGTTGCCGCGCCATTGCTTCACCTCATTTTGAGCCGAAGCAGAAAGGCACACAAGTGCCAAATAGAAAGTAATGATTTGTTTCATGCTATTTTGATTTTATATTTATTCAATGCTTGCAACACAAAGGTAATATTATAAAGTTCTTCGGAATACCACAGGCGTGCGAAATAAAGTCCGATAGGTTCAGCTGCCAGCAGTTCTCCTGCCTGATATTTCTGATAGAGATAGTCCGCTGCCTTTGTCGTGGCGACATCATTTCCCTGCGGGAAAGAGGCGAGGGCACTCAGCGCACGAGCGGTGAAGGTTACTTTTGAAGGCACGCCAGCTGCGCCACCCCAACCGCCATCGGCGTTTTGTGCCGACAATAAATATTGCATACCTTTTAAACACATCGTTTCCGCCTTTTCAAATCCCGAGAGGTATTCCACCGCCATGGCGGTGCCATAGACAGGAGCTTTCTCGTCGGCGGCCTTTTGGTCGCCAAACCAAAGGGGTGTCCAGCTGCCGTCGGCGGCTTGCACCCTTTTCATCCAGCGGAGCATGCGACGCGTGCCCTTTTGGCATTTCGCTTGCAGCGTGGCAGGCAGCGCATCTTGCCAAAGGTGCATGGCGAGCAGCGCATGCGCTGTAATATCGGGCGAACTCCTATCAAAAGGAAGTTTCCCCCAACCCTTGCAGAAGGTGGGGATGCCGCCATCCTTATTCTGAAGCCACAAGAGCCATTCAATTCCCTTGCCCACTTCGGGCGCATAATTACCATCAAGCAAATGGTGCAGCGCCACCAGCGAGCCTGCCGTGTCATCGGCATCGGGCGCAGCTCCTTCGAGGTCAGTCCAGCCCCAGCCGCCTTCTTTTGCTCCGGTGAAGGGATGCTTCTCTTTAAAAGCATTCGCCTTTATTGTTTCTGCCAAAGCTTGCTTGTTGGGAATCTTATCGCCCAATGCTCGCACACTGAGCACCGTCACCCAGCTCGCCAGATTTGTATCAATCGTCCACGAGCCATCGGCACGCACGGTGCGGAGCAGGAAGTCCACCCCTTTTTGTGTCGCCACATGATTTTTATATCCCGCACCGCTCATGCACATTGCCACAAAACCCGTGAGCGGAGCCGCTTCAAGGAATCCGCCGTGACTCGGTTGCAGCCTTTCGAGCACTCGCAGCGATTTCGGAACAAACCATCTTCTGACCCCACTCCATATTCCTTTTCGTCCTCTTTGGAAGCGAAGAATCCCCACCGCAATCAGGGCAGGAATGGCATAGCTCACCACCGGCAGGCGCAAGAATCGGAAGAACCGTTGAGGCATCACCGCCAGCTCAAAGGGGAGCTGCGGAATGTTTTCCCAAGTGGAGATAATGCCTGCCAATGCACACATCACGAGGATCGGAGCAGAAAAAGTCAAGTCCTTGCCATAATATGCCAACACCCCATTGATGATATGCGTATCCGTTAATCCTCCAAATTGTTCTTCCAAATAGCGATGCGCCTGTTGAGGTGCTTTCCCGATGGCGCAAAGTGCCACATAGCTAAGCAGCGTGGCAGTCATGTTGGGCGGACTTTCGATGCTGTCGCCCCATGATCCGTTGGCTTTCATGCTGCGAAACAGCCAGTCGGCACCTTTGTCAATGGCTTCCTTGTGCTTCTCGGCATCCACCATGTGCAAGGCAAACACCGCCACCGAAGTCGAGATGGCACTCGACGACAGTTCGCCCGTCCAAAGACCCGCTTTGGAAGATTGCTTAGCAAGCAACTTAGCCTGCAAAGCTGTTTGCATTTCTTTCATTTGAGTGCTGTTCATATTGTGCCCATCGCTAAAAGTCCATAAAAAGTATATTCCACATCGGTTTCTTCGTCGAGCAATGTGGGGGAAAAACCGCCTGTGCCGAGCCAATGCGCTTCCACAAACTCCTGTGCATCATAAGTCGGCTGCACGCCATAGTTTTTCAGGGTGAATAAGGCTGTCGCTGTGGTGAGTAAATCGGCAATTGGCACATCTTCCGCCGCCTTGAAGCCGCCGTATTCCTCCTGCATGCTCCGCAAAAAGTCGATATCTTCATTCGCTTTATATCCGCTCAGCGAGTCTATGATGTTCAATGCGGCGGCGGTGGCATTGCTTGTGGCTTTGCTTCCGCCTTGTTGGTTGGCATAGCCTCCGCTAGCCACTCGATATTTGCTCAAACTCCTCAGCATCTCTTTTTTGTCCACCTTTGCGTTGGTGTCCTCCAGCATTGCCAGCCAGATGAACTGCGAGTAGGGCGATTGCGAGTCGTTGTGCGGCACGAGGCTAAAATCTTCCAACTTCTTAGTCTCCTTTGTTTTGAAAGATGCAATCAGTGTCCCCAGCATTCCTCGACGATAGAGTGATGCAATCATCCGACAGCGCAGCAAGGCGGCATAATGCACCAAGTCGATCTCTTCCACCTCAATCTTTTCGAGGTATGCGGTCATCTTCTGCGGGCTCAATTTTATTCCCAACACATAGGAAAGCATCCAGCCGAAAAGCGTATAATATAAATCCTCGCCCCCGCTCTTATTCTGGAAAGTGTCGTCCTCCGTGCGTTGCGATTCCACATAGCGCACCAGCTCTCCGAGCGTCTGTTTGCTGAGCCGCTCTCGCCCTCGTTGCAAGGCTTGAAATAGTCGTGTGGAAATCGTTTTTATCATCCGAGCATCTTGTTTGTGATTCGGAAAAGCAAGCGTTTCAGCTCCATATTTCGCATCTCATGGAGTGCTTTTTGCACTTCTGATTTATAGGCATCGAGCAGCGACTTCACTTGCAGAATCGCCGCCTCTAAATGCGTCTTATTTTCTTCTCTTTTCAGCCATTCGTTGAGGTCGGGACAAGCCAATAGTGCTTGCTGAAACGCCTCATCCTCATTTTGCGCCATCACGATGGCTAGCACTGCCGAAGGGCGAACCGCCAACGGCGCATCGGTGTCGAAATCCTCTAGGTCGTCTTTCAGCTGATAGGCAATGCCCAGTGCCTGAGAGAATTTGCTTAGCGAGTGCAGCAGCACCGCATCGGCATGGGCACAAATAGCCCCCATTTTGAGGGCAACATCAAAGGCGGGCACCGTCTTGTGGCGGAATATCTCCAGCACATAGTCCATCGGCAGCGCCGTCTTATTTTCGCACCATTCAAGCTCCATGCCTTGCCCCTTGCAGAGCGACACATGAGCCTCAGCAATGGCACGAAGCAAGTCGATGCTTTCGCCTTGCGCCAACACTTTGTAGCCCTCGCCGAGCAGCATGTCGCCCACATTAATGGCGATGTTGTCGCCATATTGGGCGTGCACGGTCGGCTCGCCATATCGCTCCGCATCTTTATCCTGAATGTCATCGTGCACCAGCGATGCCTTGTGGAAGCACTCCACCGCCACTGCGGCACGCATCACCTCCTGCGGCATTTGCTTTTCGCCCGAAAGTGCGCTGTAGGTCGCCGCCAGCAGATAGGGTCGCCAGCGTTTGCCCTTGCCACTCAGCCAGCTATGCGCAATCTGCGAGGTTTGGTCTTCCGCCGACGACAGCAGGCTGCGGAGGGTCTCGGGTGCAAACCATTCGTGCATGCTCTTTTGCAGCCCTTCATAGTCGAGGAGCGTCAGCTCATCGTCGGAGCGCATGAGCATCATCTCGCGGATATAGTCGAAATCGGCATCCGTGTCTTTGCAGCCTGAAGTGTTGAGGGGAATCGCTAAGCCGGGCACGGCATGGTTGATGAGCAGTGGAAATGCACGTTCCAAAGAATCCAAGCAACTCACACCGATGACCGTGTCCACCACTTGCTCCTCGATGAGCCCCACCACCGTGGTGAATCCCTCCGCCACGATGCTAATCATGCCGAGCCTGTCGGCTTCGTCTTGCAGATTGGGAATCTGGCACAGCGTGCAGCGATGGCAAAGCAGCCCAAATTCATCCACATCAGCCTTACACGATTGCGAATTGCTCAAGCATTTCGGCAGCAACAGCAATCTTTTCTCATATGGAATCGAGGCGACCGTTTCTCGCCAGGCGCAGTTGTTCACCTCCACCATAATCCAAGCTTTCAGCTCCGAATCGACTGCAAATTGCGCCACAATGCCTTCGGCACAGGCATCAATATCCCCCATCGAAAGCGGAGGCACTAATGCCTGCTCTCGCATAAACTGCTCGATGCAGCGGCGGAGTTTCTTCCGCTCGTGATAACTATTCGGTATGTCGTAAACTTTCATCTTGCTCATCACTCTTTTTCTCTTTTTCTCTTTTCCCTCTTCCTACCCATACGCTCCAAATCCGAAGAAATAATTCTTCTTCGCTATTCGGTAGAATGTATTTTGTTCAGTTATTTCCAAGCCCTCTTGGTTGTGTCCGGCTTGCGGTTTCATCTGTTGAAATTCGGCTAAGACTGAAGCACGCGAAGTAGTGTCTATCGCTTGATGCTTCACCAGAAAATCCACCATCCGCGCAGGGTCTTCCAGCACAATGCAGCCGCGCGAACTGGCAGCGGTCATTTGCCGAAACTCAGCGAGAAACTCCGAGTTTTCACACAACTCCACCAAGTTGGAGGCATCGGCTTGGAGGAAATCTTTCGCCATCTGAATGGGCGGACAAAACTCAATGGCTCCCGAAGGGGAAATGTGGTGGCTCATGCCTGTTGCCGCCGGACAAAGCGCCTTGCCCTTGTCGTCCCAATAAGTTTCAATCAAGAAAAGCGGTGCATTCTTGCGCTGCTCCACGATGAAGCGGCGAAAAGCCGTCACCTGCTCCTTGCTCAGTGCATTTTCGGGGTTCGGAATTGCGCCCACCGGGCGATAGAGGTAATACCATAGATAATGTACGCCCTCTTTTGCCAATCGCTCGATGTATTCTCGATTCACCAGCTCATCATAATTACTTTTGCAGATGCTCGCTGCTGCACCAAAGATGAGTTTTGCCCTTTTGCAGGCTCGTACACCTGCCAGCGACCGCTCAAACACCTTATCCTTTCGTCTTCGCACATCGCTTTCCTCCTCCAGCCCCTCGATGCTGATTAAAGGCGTGATGTTTCCCATCTTTCGGAAGCGCATCGCCACCTCATCGGTGAGCAAGGTGCCATTGGTGAAGATTTGGAAGTAGCAATCGGAATGCTTTTCGAGCACCTCCATCAGTCCCTTGTGCATCAGCGGCTCGCCGCCGAGTATGCCGAAAAAATACGAACCTTTCTTCTTGCTTTCAGTGATGATGCCGTTGAGTTGCTCCACCGACATTGTCCGCCTTCCGCCTTCTGAAACCCAGCAACCGCTGCATGCCAAGTTGCAGGCTTCAGTCACCGAAATCATCAGAAAAGCAGGAAAAAATGGTTCGCCTTTGGCTTGCCGACGCTCAAAATGCTTAATGTTGCGCACGCTCCGCCAAGCAAAATTGCGCATGAATTTCCACACCAATCGTGGCGAGCATTCACGTGGCACACGCATGGCGGCTTTTAGGGTGGCTATGTAGTCTTTTAGTTTCATGTTTTAGTGCGAAGTGCAGAGTGCGAAGTGCGAAGCCAATTCATAATTCATAATTCACAACTTCCGTCGTCGCTGTTGCAGTTTATATAGTATCCGCTGTTTATACATTTCATCCTTTTCCTCTTTCGAGAAGGTTTCTTCCAGTTCAGTTCCGCCATTGATGGGCGATTTGGGGTATTTGGGGAAGATGACAGCGAGTTGCGGACAAGTCCTTGCGCAAGCGGGGCAGTCAATCTTGCAGGCAGTGGGGTTGCTCACTTTCACCACCCCATTTTCTTTCGCATAAACCCCAAACAGGCAGAAATCAAAGCACTTGCCGCACTCCGTGCAGCGGTCTTTGTCTAAGGTCGGATACCAAGCATCACTTCCCGTTTCCACCGGAAGTGATGCTATCATTTGTTCATATTTCTTTTGATTTTCTGCGGAAGGCGAGCTATTTTCCACGCCCAACCGCTCAAGTATTTGCTGCAACGGATCGCTTCTAAAGTTTATGTTTTCTTCGGAACTCAGCCCCAAAGAGTCCAAATGCGACTTGATCGTGCGTTGATGACAAGCCACAATCTTTGTTTGTGCAATGGCTTCCATTTTCTCGGGTTGCGCCTCCACCAGCCTACATAAATCAGCCTCCACATTCACTTCCCAACCTTCATCAGCCATGATTGCCGCAAGGCGAGCCATTTCAGCTCTATCCATAAAATTTCGCGATGTACACGCACAAAACGTTAGTTTTTTTGCCATATTAATGAGGGATTAAATCCGATTGTTCGACACAAATATAACGAAAAAGTTTAATGCGATACGATTACACCGTAAAAGTGGTAAGTAAAACCGTAATCTATATAGCTTTCAGAATTACAGTAGATTACTCGCCAATTCCGCCAATGCGCTTCGCTCGCCCTTGGTGAGGTTCACATGCGCAAAGAGTTCTTGCTGCTTCATGCGTTCGGTCATATAGGCAAGCCCATTCGACTTCTTATCAAGATAAGGCGTGTCGATTTGGTCTAAATCACCTGTAAACACCATCTTTGTGCCCTCGCCCGAGCGAGTAATAATAGTCTTCACCTCGTGTGGCGTAAGGTTTTGCGCTTCATCGACAATGAAGTAGGTGTTGGTCAGACTTCGTCCACGAATATACGCCAAAGGCGTGATCACCAAGCGACCTTCCTTCACCAAGTCATCAATAATTTTCACTTCTGAACTTCGAGGATTGAAGCTATTTTTAATCACCGTAAGGTTGTCGAACAGCGGCTGCATGTAAGGACCAATCTTATCTTTCGCATCGCCGGGCAAGAATCCCAAATCCTTATTGCTCAGTGCCACAATAGGGCGAGCAAGCAGAATTTGGTCATATTTATTCAGTTGAGCCAAAGCCGCAGCAAGCGCCAAGAGCGTCTTGCCTGTTCCCGCTTTTCCCGAAACCGAAGCGAGCTGAATCGAATCATCAAGCAGGGCATCGAAGCAGAATGTTTGCTCCGCATTTCGGGGCTTGATGCCATAAGCCGAATGCTTTTCCACCACTTTCAGCTTTTTCTCCGAAGCGAAATAGCGTGTCAGCACACTTCCTCTCTCGCCTTTGAGCACAAAATATTCATTCGCCGAAGGTTCGCTCACATGATGCAAGCGAGAAAAATCAAGCTCATGCGCTTGATAGACCTCATCAATCAGCGCATCGGGCAGCTGGTGAATTTCAGAAATCGAACGCTCGAAGATATGGTCATCCTTGATTTTGTCGGTCTTATAATCTTCCGCTGGCACGCCCAAAGCCTTCGCTTTCATGCGGAGGTTCACATCCTTGCTCACCATAATCACTTGACGGTCGGCATGCTTCTTTTTATAATATTCCGCCACCGAAAGAATCCGATGGTCGGAAATATCCTCCGAGAAGCATTCTAGCATCAGGGGAGAAAACGACTTGCCCACCGACACACGCAATTTCCCTTTGCCTTTTCCCAAGGAGACACCCTCGCCGAAAAGGTCGCCATGCGAAAGCTTATCGAGCATGCGAGTGAATTCACGTGCCTGATAATTAATCAATTCATTGCCCTTCTTAAACTTGTCTAACTCTTCCAGCACCGTAATTGGAATGATAATGTCATTGTCTTGAAACTGATAAATACAGTTGTGGTCGTGCAGCATCACATTGGTGTCGAGCACGAAAATTTTAGGTGTTTTCATAGGCTTAATTATTTAGCCCCTCCCAACCTCCCCAAGGGGGAGGAGCTAGAGGCACATGTTTAATAAATTGAATACTTGCTTTCAAGTGCTGAAATTAAAACTAATTTTGCAACCTGTCAATCAAAATCAGAGAAAAAATGAATAATTACGACGACTGCCTACAATATTTATACAGCCAGCTCCCCATGTTTCAACGCTCGGGAGCGGCAGCCTATAAGGCAAATCTCGACAATACACTTGCGCTCGACACGATGTTTGGGCATCCGCATCATGCTTTCAAAACCATTCACATCGGCGGCACTAACGGCAAGGGTTCGACTTCCCACATGCTCGCTTCCATCTTGCAGGAAGCCGGCTATCGAGTTGGGCTATACACCTCGCCCCACTTGGTGGATTTCCGCGAGCGGATTCGGGTGAATGGCGAAATGATTTCCGAAGAAGCCGTGCTCGATTTCACCAATAATTATATTGCTCGCAATGAAACGGCACACATCGAGCCATCGTTTTTTGAACTCACCGTGCTTCTTGCGCTTCAATATTTCAAGGCGCAAGCGGTGGACGTCGCAATCATTGAAGTGGGCTTAGGCGGAAGACTTGACTCCACCAACATTATTCAGCCCGAACTGTCGCTCATCACCAACATCAGTTTCGACCACACCAATCTCCTCGGCAACACCATCGAAGCCATTGCAAAGGAAAAGGCAGGCATCATCAAGCCACACACGCCCATTGTGATTTCAGAAAGCAATGCCGAATATGACACTATATTTAAAGTGCAAGCCGAAGCGGCGCAAGCTCCAATTTATTTTGCCGACCAATGCGAATTGCCTGTTGGTGAATTTGAATTGGAGTTGAAAGGGATTTATCAGCAGAAAAATATTCGTGGCGTGCTGCAAGCGGTGAAGCTTTTGCAGGAAGCAGATTGGGCGATTAGCCCCGAAAACATCCGCAAGGG
>JBKECD010000086.1:0-5611 GCA_047974225.1 Mangrovibacterium sp. | reverse complement strand
TCGTCTTGTTTCACCACATCGCCTACTTTTTTGAAGTTTAAGATGCGTCGAGCCATAGCTCCTGCCACTTGGTTGGCTACTATCTCGGTGCCGTCAGTCATTTTGATGGCGGTGCAATATCTTTCGTTTTCTTCGGCTGACTTATCTTTAAACGCAGCGAGGAATTTGCCTTCGATGTGTTTAGAGAAAGTAATCACTCCTGGCACAGGAATCCATTGGATATGCACATTGAGTGGCGACATGAAGATGGACACTTTTAGGCATTCTTTCTTCAAGTGCAGTGGTTCAAAAGCATTTTCAATGACGCAGATTTTGCCATCGGCAGGGCAGATGATAGCTTTGTCGTTGAGCGTAATTGAGCGCTGAGGATAGCGAAAGAACTGAAGGAAAAGAGCCAAAATCACAAAACCAGCAAGTGAGAAGAAAACACTTCCATAGATGCAAGGTGTGAAATAAGCTGCTGCAATCAGCGCAATAAAAAGTAGCGTAGCTACGGTTATTGTTCCTCGTCCGGCAGGGTGGAGTCTCATGGTAAATAATTAGATGATTATTTCAATGTTTATTGTTGAAAACAAAAGTAGGAAAAAAATCAAAGCGACAATAGTTCTAGCAAACAAACATACAGAGGAATGGCAAAAAGAATAGAATCGAAGCGATCGAGCAGTCCGCCATGTCCCGGCAAAATAGTGCCACTATCTTTCACTCCAAATTGTCGTTTGATGAGTGATTCGGTCAAATCGCCAAGGGTGGAAGCAATCACAATGCCAAAGGCAATAATAAGCCAGTGGGCGAGTGGTGCATCAATATAGTAAGCGATAATTCCGCCAGCAGCCAATGCGGAAATCAATCCCCCAATAGCTCCTTCCCATGATTTCTTGGGCGACACACGCTCAAACAAGCGATGTTTGCCAAAGGTCATGCCAAACACATAAGCACCTGTGTCGTAAACCCAAATGATTACCATCATAATCAAGAAAAGCATCGGACTATAGCTATTAATAGTGTAGGGTTCTGTGTTGATTGGTTCGGAAAAAACAAGATAGTTTGCCAAGCAGATTGGAATGGTGATGTAGGTCATTGCCACCAAACCAAAAGCGATGTTTTGCAACGGATATTTTTTGTTGGCAAATAGTTCATGCGCAAAAGTGATGAGCAAGGCGGGGAAGAACAGATAAAAGTAGGTCGGACTGATTCTCCCCGATGCCACCAAGAAACTCACCACAAAGAACCCCATCGACAATCCCGAGATAATCCATCGGTGAGGTCGGAACCCTGTGGATTCGGTGATGGTGAAAAACTCGTGCAGCATGCCAAGCATGATGGCGAGAAATAACAGTGCAAAAGTCAGCTCATGAGTGAGCAGACAAGCTACCATTATGCCCACGATGGCTATTCCCGTGAGTGTTCGTTGGGTGAAGTTATTCATTGTGTTGCTTTAATAGTTCGAGTGCTCGTGCCTCATCGTTCACATGCACATGCAGCTCAATTTCCCCAAATAACTGATAAGGCGAATCCTTCTTGCTCATCAGAAAGCATGGAATATCATTTGATTCGAGCATCCCTTTAATGACTTCCGCTTCAAAATCGTTGGTTGTGCTGTAAATTTCTACAAAATCTTTCATAAAGGATTAGGGTTTAGTGAACTCATCTCAATTTATAATTCAGCATCCCAGCGCCTTTACCCTCCCCCTCGGGGGAGATGGAGGGGGCTTCTTTATTCTCAAAAGTTCTTTTCCCAAATATTTCTTCCAAGTCATCGCCGAAGATAACTTCTTTTTCTAGCAGTTTTTCTGCTAATTGGCGATGTCCTGCTTCATTATCTTTGAGCACTTGCAGTGCGCGAGTGTATTGCTCATCAATCATTGCTTTGGCTTCTTCATCAATCAAGATGGCTGTTTTCTCGCTATACGGTTTGGTGAAGGAATAATCAGCCTGACCTGTTGAATCATAGTAGCTAAAATTGCCCACCTTGTCGCTCATACCATATATACTAATCATGGCGTAGGCGGTTTTCGTTACCTTCTCCAAGTCATTTTGCGCTCCCGAAGAGATGTTTCCAAATGCCAATTGTTCAGCGGCTCGTCCGCCGAGTGTTGAGCACATTTCATCGAGCAATTGCTCTTTGGTTGTAATCGAGCGTTCTTCGGGGAGATACCATGCTGCACCAAGGGCTTTCCCGCGCGGCACGATTGTTACTTTCACCAGCGGATGCGCATGTTCGAGCAGCCAACTGATAGCCGCATGCCCTGCTTCGTGGAAAGCGATACGTCGTTTTTCATCCACCGAGATGATTTTATTTTTCTTTTCTAGTCCGCCGATAATTCTATCTACGGCATCGAGGAAGTCTTGTTTTTCCACGGTGGCGTGGTCTTTGCGTGCGGCAATCAATGCAGCTTCATTGCAGACATTGGCGATATCCGCCCCCGAGAATCCAGGAGTCTGCTTGGCTAGGAATGGTACTTTCACTTCCTCGTGCAATTTGAGATTGCGTAGGTGTACTTTAAATATCTCCTCCCGTTCGTTCAGGTCGGGCAGTTCCACTTGTATTTGGCGGTCGAAACGACCAGCACGCATCAAGGCGCTATCGAGAATTTCGGCGCGGTTGGTGGCGGCGAGGATGATAATTCCTGAATTAGTATCAAAGCCGTCCATCTCAGTAAGTAATTGATTGAGGGTATTTTCACGCTCATCATTTGAACCCATATTTGGGCGGTTTCCTCGTGCTCGACCAATGGCGTCAATCTCATCAATGAAAATGATGCAAGGAGATTTTTCTTTGGCTTGCTTAAAGAGGTCGCGCACTCGTGAAGCACCTACGCCCACAAACATTTCCACGAAATCAGAGCCCGACATCGAGAAGAAAGGCACACCCGCTTCGCCAGCTACGGCTTTGGCTAGGAGGGTTTTCCCTGTTCCTGGAGGACCTACAAGCAATGCGCCTTTAGGGATTTTTCCTCCGAGCTTCGTATATTTATCGGGGTTTTTCAAGAAAGACACAATCTCCTCAATCTCTTGCTTGGCTTCTGCCAATCCCGCTACGTCTTTGAATGTAGCATTCACTTTCGAGCCTTTGTCAAACATCTTAGCTTGCGATTTCCCTACATTGAAAATACCTCCGCCAGCACCTCCCATTCCTTTGTTCATGCGGCGGAACATAAACATCCAAAAAGCAATGATGAGCGCAAAAGGCAAAAGCCAACTCAAGATGCCGCCGAAATAATCCACTTCGGTTGCACTATCGACATACACTCTTTTTTCTTCGGGGACTAATTGCTGTTGTTGAATCTCTTTCACATCACGCTCGAAGTTTTCGAGCGATCCTACTTCAAGCACAAATTGCGGACCTGTTTTTGGAATTGAGCTAGCTTCGTTTTCTGATTTTTTTTCGTATTTACTCACGCTGTTTTCGTGCAAATACACCCGAGCATTTTTTTCATTTACCACCACCACACGCTCCACGTCGCCAGCTTCAAGCATTTGATAGAAATCTCGTTTGCTCGTTTTCTTCGGAGTAGTTCCGAAATCCCAAGCCCCAAGTCCTAATATTAGGGCAAGCATCACGCCATAAATCCAATAAGGATTGAATTTTGGCGGTTTATTATTGTTTTTCGGGGGATTGAAATTGGGGCGATTGTTATTTTGTGGTGTGTTTCTATTGCCATCCACGGGAGGGAAATTATCTCTTTTGTCGTTATTACTCATCGTAAAATTATTTTAGTCTAAATCTGTTTTAATGTTTTTAATAGAAGCATCAGCCCAAAGATGCTCAAGGTCATAGAATTGGCGGGTGTCATGCTGAAACACATGCACCATCACATGCGAGAAGTCGAGCAAAATCCACTGCTTATTATTATAGCCATCTTTGCGGTAGAGTTTTTCATTCGTAAGCTCTTGCACTGTGTCTTCCACTGAGTTGGCAATAGCGCCAACTTGGGTGTTTGAATTGCCATGACAGATGACAAAGTAATCACACTCCGAATGATTAATCGGCTGCAAATCAATCTGCACAATATTTAATCCTTTCACTCTAGCCATGCCTTCCACAATGGCGTCAAGCAGGGCTTGGGTCTTATCTTTGTTGTTTGAACTGTTCATTAAGTCTGTTTATCTGGCAAAGATAGGCTTTTTAGTTTATTATTCGTTTTTGAGCGGATAAAAAAACAATTGCGATTTCATGTTGTGGGCATAATGCAAGCTGTATAATCTCGTTTTATTGGTCAGTTTTGCTTCCGACAGGTCTTCGGATTGTGTTTTATTTGGTCGGGCAGGGGAAAACTATTAATAAAATTGCAATTTATTGGCTTGATATAAGCCGAACTTATCAAAAAGTTCCAGCTTTTTTGTCGGTTCGGAATGATATTCTTAAAAAAAGCCAATAAGAAAGGGTGGAATTGTAGGATATTGTATAAAAAAGCCAATGAGAAAGCTCGAAATGCATTCGGATATTAAAAAAAGCCAATAAGAAAGGGTGGAATTGTAGAATATTGTATAAAAAAAGCCAATAAGAAAGCTTAGTTTTGATTAAGATTGACAAAAAAGTTGGAGTTTTTTTGTTTGTTTTTTTTAGGCAAGATAAGAAGAAAAGCTTCGGAAATCCACACCAATAAATAGATGAGGCATCCATGGAACTTGAGAAATAATTTCAAAGGGTGGGTTTGGTTAAAATAATTAACGCTTTCTGCGAAACAATAATGTAGCGACGCATTGCATGCGTCTCGGGGTGTGGATGTGTATTATTCAGGGTTGCATGAGCCGCATTCAGTGTGAGCCGCATTCAATGAGAGCCGCATTCAATGCGGCTCTACGGAACGCCCTTTGGGGCGTTGGGGATTGCCTGCGGGAATTTTAGCTCTGCCCATTCGTAATTCTTAATTGCTAATTCGTAATTGATTCTTATCTTTGTGTCGAATTACAACTCCAACAACATGCCTTATTTAGATCCCAAAAACGATTTGACTTTCAAACGAGTGTTTGGTCATGAGAAAAATCTTGTGATCAGTCTGCTTAATTCCTTGATGCCCTTTCCCGATGACCAGTTAATTGAGTCGGTGGAATATATTTCGCCAGAGATGGTGCCCGACATGCCGGGAAAAAAGAACTCGATAGTGGATGTACGCTGCAAGGACAAGAAAGGGCGACAGTTTATCGTGGAGATGCAAATACATTGGGTTCCATGGTTTAAGGAGCGTATGCTGTTGAATGCCACTAAGGCCTATTCTAGTCAGCTAAAGAAAGGGGAAGGTTACGATAAATTATATCCAGTGTATGCCCTTGGATTAATCAACGATATTTACCTGCCCAACACAGAATAATGCTATCATCGCCACGTGATTATGAACCCCTACGCACCCGACGAAACGATGAGCGGGATGGAGTTTGTGATGGTGGAGCTGCCAAAATTCAAACCAGATACTTACTCGCAAAAGCGCATGGCAGTCCTATGGTTGCGTTTTCTCACCGTAGTAAATGATGAGATGGAGGTTGCCCCCGAAGGTCTGGAAGAAAACCCAGAAATCCGAGATGCGCTATCACTCATTCAGCGGTCGCAATACTCTGAAAGTCAGATGTCGCACTATAATGAGTTTTGGGATATCATCAGCAACGAAGTAAC
>JBKECD010000040.1:0-30418 GCA_047974225.1 Mangrovibacterium sp. | reverse complement strand
TGCACCACTGAGAGCATTCCGCCGCCCGAAGCAGAAGTAATCTCGCTTTGCAACTCAAGCAAGGCATCCTGCACATTAGATGCAGAAAGACCCACAGAAGCATTCGGACTTACAGAAATTCCCGAGGCTGACACCACCTTCATGGAAGATAAATCCACGCTCACAGCGCTTCCGTTTTGAGTTCCAAGATAGAGAACTCCATAGGAATCAATGGAGGGCGACAAATAAACATTGCTGCCCGAGCCCGACGAGCCACTCGACGAGCCGTCGGTTACTTTCACCCACATAGCTCCCGAATAGACATACATGTCGGAGTTCGTTCCGTCGAAGGCTATTTCCCCAGGCACACCTGGCACTGTGGGCACGCCCGTTACGATTTTAGCACTCGCCGAAGCCACTGTTTGCCATGCTGTTCCATCCCAAAAATAGAACGCATTTTGGATAATATCAAACACCAAAAGACCTTTGGCAGACTCATTCGTCCCACCAAAAATGGCCTTTCGCTGATCGCTAGTCATCCGCGGAATTAGCACCCCCCGATTGGTCGAGACCAATTCGAGTATAGCATTCGCATGCGCAGCTTCGCCATCTTTTCCTATACTAACACCTCCGGTCTGTGTCTGCGCCATTAGCGAAACCGAGGAAAGGAGAAAGAATATCACCAGGTAATAATATTTATTCATCGAGCTTGGATTTATTAAAACATTTATTTAGCATATGTAATCGGAATTAATAACTTATCTCCGACGGCGAGACGACTGTCTCTCATTTTATTTAATTTTTGAATATCTTCTACGTAACAATTATATTTCAAAGCAATCCGATAGAGGGTTTCCCCGAGATTCACTTGATGAATCCCCTGCATGCCCACCAGCAGCAAGCGGTCGTCAGGCATCTTCTCCACATCATTAATCTGCTTGAGCACCTCCAAATTATTTTGGAAAAGAGTGGCTACATCTGCCAATGATTGTGTGGGCGACGCCCGATAGGCATACATGACCGAATAAGGAGCACTTCCACACTCACCGACCACCACCCGACGGTCATATCTATTGACCGCCAAAGTCGCTTGGGCATATTCATCGCCTGCAATAATTACAAAGAACCGTTGTTGGGCAGCATCCCCCAATCCCTTCTTAATATAGTCTTGCACCCCTAAAGCTCGCTGATAGGACATATACGCATTATAACTGCTAGCCCCATTTTTATCAGCATGCCCCCACAGCACCACATTCTCCACTTCTTCCGCTTTAATTCTTGCCACCAACTCATCGAGCACTCGCTGCTCGGATTTCGCCATCACTGAGCTATTAAAATCAAAATACACCGTGTTGGCTTGTCTTTTCAGCTTCTCATTTGGTTTTACAAGCAAGTTTGGATTCTCCACTTGCTCGGGAGTAAGCTCCACAACCGAATTGTCATCTAGCCATTCCCCCCTTTGCCCCGAAGCACGGAAAAGCGCTATTTCGTCGGCAGTCATAAACGGCACTTTCGACACCGCATCAGGGGTATTTTTTATCTCCTCCACAACTCTTTTTTCTTCTGCTTGCACCGCTGTTGCTCCTTGCCCCACTTCTTTTTGCACCGCTGTTTTGCTTGCCTCCGAAGTCTGCGCTACTCCTCTATCTTTGGGCGCTACAAAAGTGGACGTGCTCACTCCTTTTTCCTGCGCTGCCAAGGCTTTTTCTTGGTCAGCCAACGCCTTTTCTAGCGCTAGCAATTCTTGTTCTTGCGCTAGCAACTCTTTTTCTTTGGCTGATAAGACCCTTTCTTTGGCTGGTGCTACTGCCGCTGCTGGCACTTCCGCCGCTGATGCTTGCACACTTTGGCTCGCTTTTTGGCGTGCTGCTAGTTCTTTTTTTCTGTTCTCCAACTCTTTTTGGCGCGCTGCCAACTCTTTTTCTTTGGATGATAAGCTTCTATCAGCTGCTGCCGCTGCTGCCAAGTTCTTTTCTTTGGCTCGTCTTTGCGCCCGCAGCTCTTCTATTCTTTCCAGCGAGTAATCATCATCAATCGCCCAAATCACCTCCGCGAGCAAGTCGGCATAAGAGACTTTGTCGAATGAATAAGCAACTGGCTTCTGCCCTTTAATCCCCACAGCCTGAAAATTTTTCTCATCCACCACCTGAAAACAATAGTCATCTTCAGGACCGTTGGCAAAAAGAATATTGGTGCGAGAATCATCCTTACTATTAAACACATAGTTGTCAAAACCGCCATATCCTTCCCATCCATCGGAAGAGAAATAAACCAACGAGTCATTGGCAAAAGGGAAAAACTCATCAAAAGGAGAGTTTACCTCGCTGCCCATATTCACTGGCGCATTCCATCGAGCCCCATTATAGGTGGTGTAATAAATATCCCACCCCCCCATTCCACCTCTCATGGTGGAACTGAAATAGAGTCTTCTCGTTGGTTCATCGAAATAAGGCATGGCACAAGCATACTCTGCCGAATTATAGGGAAATGGAGGAAAATCCCCACCCCTTATTTCAATCTGCTCAGGCTGCCCATTTTCAGGCACAAGCGTATAGAAATCAGCACCATACTTTATCGACTTATTGAGTGTAACCACTCGTCTTTTATCCTTAAATTTAAGTAAATCTGCTCCCTCAGATCCTAATTCCCCCTTCGGTGTGAAACGTGCGTGTGCCAAATAAGAACGCTTGGCAACACGTGTCAAAAAGACATTACTTTCCAATAACTCCTCATCATCACCAATCCCCCTTTGATAGGAGAAATAGATGACGTAGTCATTGAATGTAAATCCATAGCGTGAAAGCATGTCTTTAATTTCCATTTCTTTAATCTTTACATCGGGCGCCTCGAAATTTTTGTAAATTTCTCGAGACTCCGCATTTCTAATTAATTGCCTCACCATTTTTGAAGATTCTATAAAAGATGCTCCTAAAGAATCATTCAACACCTCTTCTGCTTTTTGACTTTTCAATAGCGAGTAATAATACTCTGCCACATCCTTTTCCTGAACATTCTTGTCATCCAGCATCAGCGATTTTTTATAATAATTGGCTGCCTTTTCATAATCTCCATTTTCTAAGGAAGCCTGTCCTAGTATCTTAAACTGCACCGCAAACTCATCGGGTTCCACATCACCATAAAGCTCAATAATCGACCTAAAATCTCCAAATTTTAAAGTCTTGTCTATTGCCTGCTCTCGTCTTCTAGTTTGCCCCTCGACAGAAAAACAAGCAAATATCAATATTAATATTAGTATCTCTGCTTTTATGTTTGTCATACATCAACGATATAAATACTTAAATTGTCCTCCATAATTATATCTGACTTCTTTTTGGAATCCACCCAAAGCATTCCCTTTATTTATGCGGTAGGAAAACGAAATCCCATTAGAATTAAATTGATTTAATCCATCTCCAATTCCCAATTCAAAAGAATATCCCACCTGCAAATTCGCTGTAACAAGCACATCGAGCGAAAATGTGTGTGCCAAATTAAATCGGCGACTGGTGCTGAGCCACACCCGCTCATATAATAAAAAGCTCACCGACAAATCACATACTGGCGGAACATAGTCCTTATTTACAACCGTCTCCGTTACATTGTATTGCTCACTGCGATAGTATTTCACCACCAAGTCGGGTCGGAAAAATACCGAGGGACTCAAGCGATGCATCGAGCCCGCCACAAAATCAAAACCCGGCAAATACCAACGGTCGCCACTCACTCCCCCAATCACGGTGTTGCAACTCACCCCCGCAAAAATATGTGGGTCGGTGTAAAACAATCCCAACTTAATTGCAGGATCGAAAGACGTCCAGTCGATATCACTACCTAAATAAGAATTATCCATCGCAATGATTCGGTCTTGATCATAGGCGGTGAAATTCATGCCCAATCCATATCCAAAAGAAAGGAAACTCCGCTCTTTGATTCGGATGTTATTCGTAAAGCTCGCATTGATCATCGTGATGTCGCGAAGCCCTATTTCTTCTTTCAACAAGGTGAGCCCCACCCCCATGCGACTGATCTGCAAGGGCACATAGCAGTTTGCGCCATAGAGCTTAGGACTGCTGCCCACGCCACTCCATTGATTTCTCGATAAGAAATTAACAGAGCTATAGTCTTTGAATGAATTATAGGCGGGGTTTAGGTATTCTTGCTTCACAACAGATTGGGAATGCATGGATTCCTGCGCGCATACCTCTCCCACACATAAAAACATACTCCAAAGTACTATTATTAATATGTAGTTGCTATTTCCCACGTTTAATTTCAATAAAATTTCTAACTAGCTCCATCGAAGTTCCTTGATAAAGCTTTAACTCATAAAAATAGGTGCCTTGCGGAAAGTCCGAACAATCCATCCCATTATCATAGTTATTATTCGTATATACTTTTTGTCCCCAACGATTATAAACCGTCAGTTCTATTTTCGTGTATTTTTCTCGGTCAGACTCGGGAATTTCAAACAGCGTGTTGTTGTTGCTATCGCTCGACACAAACACAAAGTTGGGCAACACCGTTAGCGACTCATTGGCAAGGGTGTATATCCCTCCCGTAATCTTTTCTGTCCCCAAGGAATAGAAATCATGCGCCAATAAAGAGTTACACTCTTGATATCCGGTGGCATAGCTCGCATTATCTTGCGCCCGCAAGATGCGATATTTCCCGCCTTCGCGCAATTTAGAACCGCCACGGTCGATGTGCGATAATCCCGAATTAAACTCGGTGCCCGACTTCACCTGCCAGCCGCCGACATCCTCCACCGCAAAAGTGGCTTCTTGAATCACAAATGCCCACTCCTGCGAAACGCTTGAATCATAATTCACCTCTATTTCTTCTTGACCATTGGGGTTCTGCACCAAGAACGGATGGAATCCCGCCTCATCGCCCACTGGGAAATAAAAGCTTCCATTTTCAGAAACCGCACGAGTGAACGAACCTAATATATAAGAGGTATTCTCTTCCTTATTGTTAAATGTCAAACTATTTGCCAAATTATTTTTCAGCTCCACCCTTGCTGAACGAGCATCAATAATTCCAGCGCTCAATTCTAGCGAATCGGTTACGGTGAGATTTCCTGACAACAATAAAGAAGCACCGTCCATCGCCACTGCCACTTTCCCCCACGACACATTGCCGATTAATTCGCAATCAGCCGAGCCCGCAAATACAAACTTACCTGCTCCGCTGTTGGTGGAATAAAAATCTAAGTCTATCGGCAGCTGATTGGCAAAAAACATCGTGCCTGAATTGACAAATTCGCCTGTTCGTGCTACTTTCATATTATCACTCACGCATATCGACACTCCTGAAGACACTTTCACCGACACACCATCAACCACCACATCCCCTTTATCGCCATCGGTCATCGCCAAGCTTGCAAAAGGAATTAATCCAAGCACGAGAAGGACTGCAAGAAAAACACTCGTTTTTTCCTGCAACCCATCTTTTCCACGCAACAAGCTCATGCCGCATGCAAACACATCTGCTCGTTTTATAGTTTTGAGCTTCAAACTACGCCCGTAAGTGGAGCGCCTAGCGCCCCAAATACTTTGTCCAGCTTTATTTGTCATCACCTCAGTTTTTTAACATTAATCACGTTTCAGCATTTCCAAAACGCTTATACTCTGCTTGATTTCGAACCACTTCGGAACGGCTATTTTTGTAATTTACAATAACATAACTCCGTAATAGTATCTTTCATTCGGTCAAAGATACACAAAAGTTATTAACTACAACTATTTTAAGATGTTTTTTTCAACTTTTTTTTGTGCCTTAAATTTCAAGTAATTTATGTAAGACAAATTCCACAGTTATTTTTTTACTGTTTTGAGCTAAAATACTGAGCGACAAAATCGAGCTGACAAAGTTTGCTTGGCGAAAATACCGATTCAGAAAAATTAGAAGAAAACATAATTCCAAGCCATGAGAGCATCTCAGATTTACTTGCACTTATTCACTATCCATACCCTGACAATCTCAGACTACAAGGGATTGTTAGTAGTCTTTTTTTGACATTACAAGACGTATTGACAAGCTCATCTTTCGCAAAGATAGGTCGAGTGCATCGTGCAATCGCCTTATCTTTGAGGAAAGATAGGCTCACTGCACGATGCACCAAGGTCATCTTTCGCAAAGATAGGCTCACTGCATGCTGCACCAAGGTCATCTTTCCTCAAAGATAAGCTCACTGCACAATGCACCAAGGTCATCTTTCGCAAAGAAAAGCTCACTGCACGATGCAGTAAGGTCATCTTTCGCAAAGAAAAATACGACATTACCTCTCTCAAGGGTCGTCAGTTCAAAAAAAAGTTCAATTACCACCGTGCTTTAGCCCTTTCCTCAATTTTGGAGCTATTCGCCAAAATATTTTCACAGATATTTCCTATTCTGCTCCATATAAATTATTTTTGCAGGCATTATGACTAGAAAAAATATTTTATCACTTCTTTTTATTTGCAGCTCGCTTATCAGTGCGATGGCAAACAGCAACGAGGATTCAACAGCTATCTTCCGCCCTGACTACCACTTCACCCCCCTAAAAAATACCATGGGCACACCTGTGGGCTTGGTGAAATCAGCCGATGACTACCATCTTTTTTATGAGTATAACCCACAAAGCCTTGAGGATGAGAATTACACTTTAGGACATGCCGTGTCAAAGGATTTGATAAACTGGAAGGAACAACCCGCAGCATTTGCAGGGGCTGAGGGCGGACTAAACGGAGCTTCCTGCACGACCGACATAAACAATGCTTTGGGCAAGCAGGCAGGAGAACAGCCCACTTTCCTCTTGGCATATGGGGTGAAAAATAAGGGCATTAAAATAGCATACAGCACGGATGCAGGGACTTCATGGAACACGCTGACCGACAAAGTGGAGCTGACATGCGAGCTGACTGACGACGCGAAAGACCCCAAACTAATGTGGCATGAACCTCTAAAGTGCTTTGTATTGCTCGTGTCGCGCATTCCCGAAGGCGATGTAGATGCCAATGGAATTTCATTTTATACTTCTAAAAACTTAACGGACTGGACCTTCACCAGTCATATCCGTGGTCTGAGCGGTGCGCCTGATTTGTTTCGCCTGCCCCTCCATGGAGATGCCAATGAGAACAAATGGGTGCTGAGTGATGCCCAAGGCAATTATATGTTGGGGGACTTCAATGGAAAAAGCTTTTCAGCAATCACTTCCGTGCAGCAAAATCAAGGTGGCGATTTCCACTCGCCAATCACCCTTCAAGAGGAGGGACGAACCATCCAACTAGCGGCTATCAGTCGAAAATACATCAAAGGCAGTCAATATAATGGTGTGCTGAGCATTCCAATGGAATTGCAATTGCAAAAGCAAGGCGAGCAACCAATAAAACTAGTCAAAAAGCCCCTAGAAGAACTGCGCTCATTGTCCTCGCGCCCTGTGCTGAAAATACGCAACAAAAAACTCATCCCAGGTCTGAATGACAATCCCATGAAGCGACTGAAAGGAGTAAGCACGCATATTAATGGTGTGTTTGACCTGAATAATGTGGATGCTTTCGGATTTCTAATTCTGAACTCTCGCAAGGAAGACGGCACTGAATTAATGTATAACGCGAAAAAAAATACAATCTCGTGGAAGGGAACTTCCATCGACGTCAATCCCGTGGATAATCGAATAGAAATCGAGATTTTTATTGATAAAAGTACCGTTGAGATTTTTATAAATGGCGGAGAACAAGTGATTTCCTCACAGATAGAACATGGAGCCGACAACGACAGATATGTGCTAGCTGCTCAAGGAGGAGAACTGCTCATTGAAACGCTCAACGCGCAAGTGAGAGGGGAAAAGTAAGAGGGGAAAGGGAAAAGGGAAAAAGTCGGCAATAGCTATGCGCGCTGCTCAATTCATAATTATTATACGATTTTTGTATGCAAATGAGCTTTAGGAGTGTATATGCAAAATATATTACTTACTTTTGTCGCTAGAAACAGTAAATTAACTCTAGTAATCATTACATATGACAGAAAAACAAGTGATTGAGCTAGATGAGGTGACAATTCGCTTCTCTGGTGATTCTGGCGATGGTATGCAGCTGACAGGTACGCTTTTTTCCGATACCTCAGCCCTATTCGGGAATGATATTTCGACATTCCCAGATTTTCCTGCTGAAATCCGCGCACCACAGGGCACTGTGGCTGGTGTTTCAGGATTTCAAGTGCAATTTGGAGCTAAGCGAATCACCACTCCTGGCGATGAAGCGCATGTGCTCGTGGCTATGAACCCCGCAGCGGTGAAGGCTAATGCCAAGTTTGTCAAACTGGGCGGCGCAATCATCTTTGATGCGGATTCTTTTTCTGAAAAGGCTTTGGAAAAAGCAGGCTACAAAACCAACGACCCCTTTGCGGAATTAAATTTGCATGACTATGTGAAGATTCCCGTGCCTATTTTGAGCCTTACGAAAGAAAGCTTGAAAGATTTCGACCTAGACAATAAGTCGGTGATGCGCTCGAAAAACATGTTTGCACTCGGATTGGTGTGCTGGATGTTTAACCGTCCGCTCGACTATATTCAAGGCTATATTAAAAAGAAGTTTGCCAAGAAACCGATCGTGGTGGAAAGCAACCTCAAAGTGCTGCAAGATGGTTTCCATTATGGCGAAAACTTGCAACACACCGCTCCGCAATTCTTTGTGCATCCTGCGGCAATCGAGAAAGGAACTTACCGCTCCGTGCATGGCAATGAAGCCACAGCATGGGGATTTTTGGCTGCTGCTGAAAAAGCAAACTTGCCTCTCTTCCTCGGTTCTTATCCAATCACTCCAGCTACCGACATTCTCACCGCTTTGGCGGTGCGCAAGGAAATGGGCGTGAAAACTTTCCAAGCGGAAGACGAAATCGCAGGTATTTGTACGGCTGTGGGTGCAGCATTTGCTGGCAACCTAGCCATTACAACTACTTCGGGTCCGGGGCTAGCCTTGAAATCGGAAGCACTCGGCTTGGCAGTCATGGCGGAATTGCCTTTGGTGGTGGTGAATGTGCAGCGTGGAGGTCCTTCCACCGGACTTCCAACGAAAACGGAGCAGTCTGACTTACTTCAAGCTCTCTACGGCAGAAATGGCGAAAGCCCAGTGGTGGTAATCGCTGCAAGTTCGCCTTCTGATTGTTTCTATTATGCTTTCCTTGCCGCCAAAATTGCGGTGGAGCGCATGACTCCCGTGGTGTTGCTCACCGATGGTTTCCTTGGAAATGGTAGCGAGCCTTGGCGCATTCCTGCCATGAGCGAACTGCCCGCTATCAATGCGCCCGTGGCGAAAGATGCAGCGAATTTCAACCCCTATAAAAGAAATGCCGAAACCGATAGTCGGGAGTGGGCATTCCCTGGCATGAAAGGCTTTGAGCATCGCATCGGCGGACTGGAAAAAGGCGAAAACGGCTGTGTGAGCCATGACCCTGAAAACCACCAAGTGAACACCGAATTGCGTGCTTCAAAAGTGGCGAAGGTGGCTGACATGCTTCCAGCTTTGCAAATCGAAGGTGAGGCTGATGCCGACTTGCTTGTGGTGAGTTGGGGTGGCACTTACGGTCATACGCATGGTGCTGTAAAACAAATGCAAGCCGAAGGAAAGAGTGTGGCATTGGCACACTTCAACTTCATCAGTCCGCTTCCAAAGAACACTGCCGAAGTGTTTGCAGGACACAAAAAGATTGCCGTGGCGGAGCTCAACATGGGGCAGTTTGCGATGTATCTTCGCGACAAAGTGCCAGCATATCAATATGAGCAGGTGAATAAAATGAAAGGTTTGCCATTTACAGTGAGTGAATTGAAAGAGGCATTTACTAAAATTTTGGAGGATTAAGACAATGACTGACTTAAAATATACAGCAAAAGATTTTAAAAGCGAGCAAGAAGTTCGCTGGTGTCCGGGTTGTGGCGATTATGCAATTATGAATGCGATTCAACGCACAATGGCGGATATGAATGTACCTCATGAGGAGTTTGCGGTGATTTCGGGCATTGGCTGTTCATCACGCTTTCCTTATTATATGAACACTTTCGGCTTCCACACCATTCACGGACGTGCAGCGGCGGTGGCTTCGGGTGTGAAATCAGCCAACCCTAAGCTTAATGTGTGGGTGATTTCAGGCGATGGCGACTCGATGGCGATTGGTGGAAACCACTTCATCCATGCGGTGCGCCGCAACATCGACCTGAATATGGTCATCTTCAACAACAAGATTTACGGTCTGACTAAAGGGCAATATTCGCCCACATCTGAACGTGGCTTGATTACCAAAACATCGCCTTTCGGAACGATCGAAAATCCTTTCATTCCCGGTCAGCTCGTAGTGGGTTGTGGCGGTTCATTCTTCGCTCGTGCAGTGGATAACAACATGACACACACGCAAGAAGTGTTGAAAATCGCTGCTGCTCACAAAGGCGCATCAATTGTGGAAGTGCTTCAAAACTGTGTGATTTTCAGCGATGGTGTGCATCAAGAAATCGCCGACCCCAAAGTGCGCAAGGAGCGTCAAATCTTCTTGGAGCATGGCAAGCCCATGCTTTTCGGCAATGACCTTGAAAAAGGTTTGGTGTTTGAAAACGGCAAATTGAAAGCCGTAACAGTGGGCGAAGGCTATGCAATAGAAGATATTTTGGTGCATGATGCCACGTCGGAAGACCCTACTTTGCACCTTGCACTCATCAACATGAAGCACCCTGAATTGCCTGTGGCAATGGGCGTTATTCGCAATGTGGACGCTTTGGTGTATGACGCCGAAATGCAAAAACAAATCGAAGAAGTGCAATCGAAAGCGAAGCTCGACAGCTTGGAAGCTATCTTCAATTCAGGAAATACTTGGGAGGTTGATGAACCAAACAGCAGCGAGCCTGTGCCATTCTTTAAGAAGATGGGACTACTCTAATTAGAAAAGACTTCTAAACAGTGAAAAGACTAGCAATCGCATGCGATTGCTAGTCTTTTCTATTTAATCAGCGGTGTGCTAATCTCATTTAATTGCTATCTTTGTGAAAGATATTTTATGAAGCATCGGAATGAAAAAGCTTAAAGCAAAGAAGCGGAGAAGAGTAATAATTGTCGGAACCCTGTCGGTTTTGACCACCCTAGCCGTTGTGCTTACTTTCTATGCGCAACGCCTAGTGGAACGCGAGCTTTCTAAATACCTGACAGCATCGACAGCTGGGCACTATCGCATTGATTTGGGGAATGTTGATGTGAATATCTTCCGCCAATCTATCAGCATCTCTGGTTTTAAAATCATCGGCATGCCGCAAGCGACCGAGAGCTATTATCATATTTCAGCAAAGACATTAGAGGTGGAAGACATCGCATTAATGCGATTGCTGAAAGAACGCAAGCTTCGCTTGGGAAGCTTACTGCTCGACCAGCCCGCAGTGGCAATTTATAGCACTCACACGGAGCAAGCTAGCGATAGCTTAAGGCAAATTATAAATGCCGAAGAGCTGCTCATGCAGCTGAAACCCTTCTTTTCTTCGGCTTTGCACGAAATCAATATTGCACAATTTCGACTTAAGCAAGTCGCCATAGAGCATTATGAAGCCGAAAAACCAGATGAGCTGATCAATGCGATTCGGCGCTTGAATGTCAGCATTGACAATCTCTGTGTCAATGAGGAGATTCTTGCAGCGCATCAGTTTTTCACATCGGATGATGTGAGCCTGCAAATCATGGATTTCAACTATGCCATGAATGATGGCGTGCATCAGATGCACCTCGGGCGATTCACCTATTTGCTGAAAGATGATCGTTTCTTTGGAGAAGATCTGACCATCGCTCCCACCGACTCAACGGACAAAAACAGACCGCTATATTGGATTAACTTGCCCTATCTAAGTCTGAAAACCAACATCAACAACCTAACCCAAGTAGATTCTATATTAGTAGATAGCTTGGTGGTGCTAGATGCAAGCATCAGATATCGTCCGATTGCAAGTGCCAAAGAATTTGACATGCAGCAGCTTAGTCAGCTTGATTTATACCAGCTAATTAAGGACGATTTAAAACGTTTGGCAGTGAACTACATTCAGCTAGAAGCGCGTGATTTCACGCTAGAGCCTGTCGATTCGCTAAAGCAGGCACAAATTTTCAAAGGAATGCAACTGCAAGCTCATGCCTTCGAGCTAGATTCGCTTTCGGCATCCGATCCAAAGAAATTTCTGCACACCGACAACTTTAAGTTTAAGGTGAACTCCTATGTACACTTTTTAGAAAATAACGTGCAACGCATCGAAGCCAAAAATGTACAGCTGAGCACTTATGATAATTTCATCAAAGCACAAAACATTCGATTTGAACAGCTCGACACCATCAGACAAGCTGTCAATTATAACTTCAACTGCGATAGCGTCTTACTGAGCGACATTTCCTTACCCCAATTGCTACATGAGCGAGTGCTCCCGATGAAAAAGCTTGCCATTTTTGGCGCTCAAGGAGTGGTGGAACAACTGAGAGAAAAAACAGAAGAGAAACGCGAAAAGGAATTTCAAAAACAGGTGCTGCATCTAGTGAATAATTATGTCGAAGGATTGTATGCCGAAACAATCTTGATTGAAGATGGAGGTGTGGAGTTCTTCGACAATCGAGCTGGACGAATGAGCTATGTGAGCACTGATTTTCGATTTGAGCTGAATAATTTCGAACTAGACGCTCAAAGTATTGCTCAAAGCAACCGCATGTTTAATGCACATAGTTTTGATATCCAGCTTTCCAATTATTCGATGGATATGAACGACAAAATCCACCAACTGGATTTCGATAGCATCCACATATCTAGTCAGCAGGAGAATCTGAATGTTTTCAATGCGCACATTCACCCTAAAAAGACAGTCAATGTGGCGCATTTGGCTCAGCAGCATCGCAAACAGCAAGTCTATGATATTTACTTGCCCCAAGTGAACTTGGGGCAAACAGACTTGCTCGAAACTTTCTTCTACCGCAAGTTGATTATTGATAAATTTGAAGTTAATAGTCCGATTATAAATGTAGCGTCATTCACTGATGCAAGGCTAGAGAAAAAAGATCGGCGGGCTTTTAACTTTTCTGATTTCTACCAAATTATCCAAGGGCATGTCGATTATATGCAAGTGAATGAACTTGCGCTGAATCGCGCTATCTTGCGCTATGTCAATCACAATGCCAAAGGACGAGTTATTGATTTTGACAATCAATTTTCGATGAAACTCGAGCGGTTCTTGCTCGATGAACAAGCTGCGAAGCAAACCGACAAATTGCCCGCTGAATCTTTTTCACTCTCCATAGAAAATCACACATTTCACTTGCCCGATGGAGTGCATAATATTCATGTTGATGCATTAAACTTCTCATCCAAAGACTCCTGCCTACAAGCTTACAACACTAAGCTATATGCCGATAAGAAATCCCCCAATCATCCCCATGTGCCTTGGTTGTATTTTATCGATGCCCCTGTTATTCGTATCGGAGGGGTAGATTTGGAAGCGTTGAGCTTTGAAAAGTTGATTTTATTGGGAGATTTTGAATTGAGTCATGCTCGGATTGAGCTGCATGAAAACTTCAAATCGAGGCGAGTGCGCCGAGAGAAAGACGGAAACTATTCACCCTTGAATTTCAAAATGCCCAAGGGCATTGATGCATTGCAAATGACAAGCCTGCGGCTTGAAAACTGCAAACTAACAATGATAAACAGAAAAGAAAGTGATTTTCACACCATATTAAGTACGATGGCAAATGCTGATTTCCGACAGATTGCTATCGCGAAAGATGAACATGAACGAGCAAGCTTTAAGGTGGGAAAATATGATTTCCATCTAAATAAATATCAACAACTTTTACCTCACGAAGAGCAACAAATTATTTTCCATGACTTTCAAATATCATCGGAAACAAAGACTTTCGAGTTGCATAAATTTGAACTAAAGACTCGCAACAAATCCGGGGAATACCATTCATTCATTCAAATGCCCAAACTGCTGATTAGCGATATTGATGTCAGAACATTGATTGACAATAAGCGCTTCGCTTGTGCGGAAATCCACGCGCTAAAGCCAGTGGTAGATATGAATTTTCTACCTCAGCAGAAGAAAAGCAAGCAAGATAAAGCCACAAATATATATCAGGTGAAGATACCTCAAGGATTGGAAGATGTATTTTCATTTTTCGACAGCAACTCATTGGTGATTCAAGATGCTGAACTTCGTTTTAGAGATGACTTTCCGCTAGCGAAAGCGCAAGGAATAGACCTCCGCATAAACGGACTGCACATTGATTCCGAGCCCTCGAAACGACTCTTTGGCGCCGATAGTTTTGCACTGTCTGCCAAAGATATTCACTTTGAAAATGAACTCTATCGTTTTGCATTAAATCGGATTGCATTCTCTTCAGCCACTCAGTTGCTGTCGGCACAAGGGCTAGAATTGATGCCACTGCATGATTTCGACTCTTTTCAGCAGTATTTTGATTTTCAAACGGAGTGTTTTGTGGTGCGATTACCGGCATTAGAACTGCAAGGTTTCGATGTGGAGCAATTGTTGAACCAGCAATGCATTCGAGCTCAAAAGCTGAAACTCGACAATCTAGGATTGTTTGCCTATCGAGATAGGCGTCTTCCATTTAACGACGCCAATCGTCCGCCGATGCCTCAAGAATTTCTTCGGCACATTCCTATTGCGATGGACATTGACAGCTTGCAATTAATCGACGCAACCTTTGTGTATAGCGAGCGTTTAAACCTCACTCCCGAGCTGTATAAAGTGTGTTTCAATGAAACCCAAGCCCTATTGCACCCATTCTCTAATCAGCGTTTTTCTAATCCGATGCAGCTCGAGGCGCAATCAAAATTACAAGCTTCAGGCGACTTGAATGTGCATATGACTTTCGACATGCTCTCAGACTCTTGCAATTATTCGGTGAGCGCTGAGCTGAGCCCCCTCGACCTGACGAGCATTTCAGCGATTACTGACAACGCCGCCTTGGTGGCAATTAAATCGGGAACTTTGAATAGCCTGCGGATGGATTTTGACGCCGACAAATATTGCAGTCGCGGCAATTTGGTCTTAGATTATGAAAGCTTAGGTGTTACGGCTTTGAAATACGAAGATGGGAAATTGAAAAAACGCAAGTTAATCAGCTTCATTGCCAACCTTGCAGTGCCCAATAAGATTGAACAGACGAGAAAACAAGAAGAATCAAGCATTTATTTTGAAAGAGATGACAGCAAATCCATATTTAGCTATTGGTGGAAAAGTGTCTTTAGTGGGTTGAAAGATGCTTTTGGAGTGGCTGATAAAGCCCCTTAAATCATGTTGTATCTTAGGAAAAGAAGAATTTGGTCGATGTGCTCATCTTCAAAATTTTCATCGGGATCAAATTCACTCTTTAAGTCATTGCCAAAGATTTTGGCCACCCCCTGCCAAAAGAAAGCCGACGTTCCGCCGCGAAGTTCTTTGATGAGCTCATAGGAAGTACTTTGGGTTTCTCGGTCAATAAGCTTGATAAGTATTCGTCCGTCGGAAATACTCATTCTGCGCAACTCATCGCCATAGGTGTTCATGAGCTCCTTTTCCATTTGCTTAATGTATTTTTTTCGCTCGCTGTCTTTCACTTGGGAAAGGTCGTATTTTTGGGAGTATTCCTCCATCAGTTCAGCAGCAAGCTTGGCATAGGGGTAGGTTTTTTTGACTCGACTCACTAGTCGCCAATATTTTCGAGCAAAACGCCTCGACTCAAAGGTCGGCATTGGATTTACTTGCAATTCATGGAGAATAAACTGAGGAATTGTATCACCCTTATAGTTGATGGCAATAGTGCGCACAGAATCCTTTTCTTGAGCTTGCAATCGCTGAGGAATTATTTGGCTTAAAGCGCATAAAAAGAATATGGAGAGTGTTGTTCTCATTCTAAATGCGAAAGTAATATTCATTTTCTGGACTAGATACTAAATAACGTGAGAAAGCGAGCTGTTTTGATTAAATGATTGCAATGTGTGTGAGCGAAAGTTAAGTGAGTTCATTTTGGTATCCAAAAAAGCCGCAAGCTCTTTGTTGTTCAGCTTGTTTTTAAGATATTTGCAAGCCGAAAATCAAAAAAACAAATGAAACACCTGACCATATTGACTCTAGCG
The DNA here is from genome assembly GCA_047974225.1 of Mangrovibacterium sp. Classification (GTDB taxonomy): domain Bacteria; phylum Bacteroidota; class Bacteroidia; order Bacteroidales; family Prolixibacteraceae; genus JBKEDC01. Next base: position 14,320 of record JBKECD010000040.1, on the reverse strand, counting down.
CTTGCGCTACTCTCCACCTCTACACTTGCACAAAATAAACCTCCATTTCTGCAATACCTCGACGATCCTTGGGTGAATCAACACATGAGCACCATGACGATGGAGCAAAAAATCGGACAGCTATTTATTGCACAAGCTTATAGCAACCAAAGCGAAACGGACAAAAAAGTGCTTGGTCAGGTGATAGAAAATCAAGTGGGCGGCATTATTTTCATGCAAGGCTCTGCCCTCAACCAAGCCAATATCAGCAATGAGCTGCAAGCTGCGAGCAACATTCCACTACTCATCTGCACCGATGGAGAATGGGGAGCTGGAATGCGCTTGAAAGACTACCCCAACTATCCCTATCAAATGACTCTTGGCGCGCTCGCCCATGATTCGCTCATTTATCAGATGGGGAGGGAAATCGGTCAGCAATTCCGAAGAATGGGCGTGCATGTGAATTTTGCACCCGTGAGCGATGTCAATAACAATCCTGAAAACCCTGTTATCAACTATCGGAGCTTCGGTGCCGACCCCAAACGGGTGGCTCAAAAAGCATGGCAATATGCCCAAGGCATGGAAGATGAAAAGGTATTGCCGGTGCTGAAGCACTTCCCAGGGCATGGCGACACAAGTGTTGATTCGCATGTCGGACTACCAGTCATCAAGCACGACATCGCACACCTCGATTCGGTCGAGCTATATCCCTTTCGGGAAATGGCTCAGCTCGGAGCTAGCAGCATCATGACTGGGCATATCCAAATCCCTGCACTCGAGCCTAATGAAAAATTGCCTGCCTCGCTTTCCCAAAAAATCATCACTCAGAAACTTAAACACGAAATCGGATTTGAAGGTATCATCTTCACCGATGCGATGAATATGAGCGGGGTAACCGCACAGCACGCTCCCGGCGATGCCGCCGTTTTGGCAATCAAAGCAGGCAATGACTTATTGGAAATTTGCCCTGACATCCCTGCTGCTATTGAGGCGGTGAAAAAAGCAGTGGCGACTGGCGAACTAAGCGCCGAAAACATCGACTACCACTGTCGGCGTGTGCTCGCACTGAAAAAATGGCTCGAACTCGACACGCAAAAAGCGGTGAAAACCGAAGACCTAATGGTCGATTTATTACAACCACGATATGACGCCACTCGACAACAACTCCACGCACAAAGCATCACGGCATTGCTGAATAAAAATCAGATTCTACCCCTGCAAAGACTCGACACGCTGCGCATTGCCAGCGTAACGGTGGGCGATCTCAGCACCAATTCATTTCAAAAAATGCTAGGGAGATATACACAAGTTTCACACTTCTCTCTTTCAAAAGTTGCCAGCAATGCCGAAGTAGATGCCTTGATGGAGCAGCTCAAAGATTACAACCTCATCATTGCTGGCATTCACGGTCTTCGTTTGACTCCCAAGAACAACTATGGCACGACATCCACAATGCACTATTTCTTGCAGCAGGCTTCCCAAAAAACATTGATAACAACCGTTTTTGGCAATGCCTATGTGCTCGACAAAATGCCAAACATTAAACTTAGTTCAGCACTACTCCTCAGCTATCAAGACAACGACAATGCGCAAGAACAAGCCGCTCAAGCCATTTTTGGAGCTATCGGGGTGAATGGCAAATTGCCTGTGGGAGTCAATGAGCTGTTTCAACTTAACGATGGGCTTGAGATTCCTAAAATCAATCGTTTGCGCTATGCCCTACCCGCAGAATTGAACATTCCAGCCGACAAATTCAATCAGCTCATAGATAGCATTGTAGAGGCAGGCATCAACAAGAAAGCCTATCCCGGCTGCCAAGTGCTGATAGCGATTGATGGGCAGGTGGCTCTGAATAAATCCTACGGCACGCACACTTATGATGGGCAGGAGGCGGCGTGCGAGGATGATTTATACGACATTGCATCAATCACCAAGATTTCGTCGGTAACCCCCGCACTGATGAAACTCGTTGATGAAAAAAAGTTCAACCTCGACTATCCCCTATCTTTCTACTACCCCGAATTTAGAAATACCAACAAAGAAAAAATAACTTCTCGCGAGGTGCTCGCACACCAAGCTCGCCTTTCGAAATGGATTCCCTTTTGGAGAGAGCTTGTGGCACTGGAAGACGGCAAGTTTGAAAAGGTGTTTCACACCGAAGAGTCGAAAAAATACAAACTCGAAATTGCCGATAAACTATACATTGATGAATATAGCCGACAGCTAGTCTATGAAATCATTCGAGATAGCGACCTGCGCTCCGACAGCAAATATGCTTATTCCGACCTTGGATTTATGATTTATCCTCAAATCATTGAGGAATTGACTGGCGAGGAGTTTCCCAAATACCTCAACAAGACTTTTTTTCATCCTCTAGGAGCTCAAAATATCATGTATCAACCGCTCAAGCAAGTGGCACTCGAACGCATTCCTCCGACTGAAATTGACAAAAGCTTTCGTCGGCAGACCGTGCAGGGGCACGTCCATGACGAAGGAGCTGCCATGCTCGGAGGAATATCGGGAAATGCCGGACTTTTTGCCAATGCCAATGACCTCGCCAAGCTCATGCAAATGTATTTACAATCTGGATCATATGGCGGAGTGCAATACATTGACTCTGCCACAGTAGCTGAATTTACGCGGTGCCAATATCCGAAAAATGACAACCGCCGCGGACTCGGCTTCGACAAGCCATATATCGACAATGCCAAACAGCCCAAAAAAGATCGCCACCCCTGCTCCTTGGCTTCTCCCGAAAGCTTCGGACACACCGGATTCACTGGCTCGATCGTCTGGCTCGACCCCGTGAAGAAAATCACATTCATCTTTCTCTCCAATCGCACCTATCCCGACCGCTCCACCAATCTCAGCAAATACGAAATCCGAGCCGAATTGCTCGACACTATTTATAAGGCGGTGCGCTAAGCTATTTTTCACCCCCTCACAAGCGTTCCGCCTTGCACAGTTGGTTCTCCTTCTCCGCTTTTAGCTTACACTTCTTGCAGATAAAATTCGGCTCTTTCGGTCGCTTATAATCGGGATTCTTGCAGGCTTTTTTGCTCATAGTACACGGATTGTTGGATTGTTAGATTTCTGGATGGTCAGCTTTCTAAAAATCTGACCATCCATCATCTGGTATCTAAAAATGCTGTTCTCTATGCGTCAAAACAACTTCCACCTTGTAATTGTTCGATAGAAATCTTGCCAATTGTTCCGCGCCATACACCGAGCGATGCTGACCGCCGGTGCAGCCAAAGTTCACGGTCAAGCTGGTGAACCCTCTATTAATATAAGTTTCCACCGATTGGCTCACCAGCGCATAGACATGACTCATAAATTGCGGCATCTCTGATTTATTTTCAAGAAACTCCACCACTTCGGCATCTCGCCCAGTGAGTTGCTTATAGGGTTCATATCTGCCGGGGTTGTGAATTGCGCGACAGTCGAAGATAAACCCTCCCCCATTGCCCGAAGGGTCTTGGGGCAATCCTTTCTTATAGGAAAAACTGCCAATGCGCACCGTGAGTTTCGGCTTCTCTTCTCCAATAGCTCGCAGCTCTTCGGAAGCAATCAGCGAGCGAAGCACACGCATCAGCTCAGGCAGCTGCACCGGCAGGTCGAAATTATCGAGAATATAACTCATATTGTCGAGCGCAAAAGGGATGCTTTTCAGAAAATGCTCTTTCTTCTCATAGAAGCCACGGAAACCATATGCCCCCATGGCTTGCATGATGCGAATCAGCACATAGCCTGCAAAATAGGACTTAAACTCAGTGCGGTTCACCGCCTGAATTTTCTCCAACTCATCCAAATAAAATTCGAGCAATTCGCCACGCACCGCCTGCGGAATATTCGCTTTCGCATCATAGAGCAACGACGCCAAGTCGTATTGCAACGCCCCTTTTCGTCCGCCCTGATAGTCGATAAAATCCACTTCACCCTCATTATACATGATATTTCGACTTTGGAAATCCCGATAAAGGAAGAAATTCGTGTCGGTCTGCAATAGATAGTTGGTGAACTGCTCAAAATCATCTTCGAGCAATTGCTCATCGAAAGGCACTTTGGCGAGTTTGAGGAAATAATATTTGAAATAATTCAAATCCCACATCATCGACTGACGGTCGAATGCTGGACGAGGATAACACTTGCTAAAATCAATGCCCTCAGCAGCCGTTGTCTGCAAAATCGGCAGCCACACCAGCACCTTTCGATACGCCTCAACGATGCTATTTGAAAAGCCCTCCACCTCACGGGTTCGGGTGAGGAAGTCATAGAGCGTGTCGCAGCCTAGGTCGGATTGCAGATAGCAATCGCCAGTTTCATTCACCGCATAAATCTTCGGCACGGGCAAGCCTTGCGCCTTGAAATGCTTCGAAAAGGAGACAAACGCTTCATTCTCGCGCAGGTCGGCATTCCACGAACCAATCACCACATAATGATTGCTTGTCATGCGACAATATTCACGATAGGAGCCATTGGCTGGAAATTCTTCTATTTGAGTAGGCTCTTCAGCGAAAGTTTCGACGAAGAGATGGCGGAGTTGTTCTTTGATTTCTTGTTTCATATTTTCTAATGATAAGCCCTTTTCAACTCCCCCGAAGGGGGGAAAGCCGAAAGGCACGGGGTTTATTTAAAGAGAGACGCATGCCATGCATCTCTACCCATTTACCCCACGAAGATAGATTATTTTACCCCAAAACACAAAAAAATAATTTTTTTGCCTTATCTCTGAACAAAAATAGAAGTACGGTGTTTTGTATATAGAAAGTAGAAGAAAAACAGCTGCAAAAGCTGATTTTAAAAATATATTCCTTGTGAATACATAGTGGAATAGTTAGTGTTTATTATTGTTGTTTTAGTTTGGGAAGGGCATACGCAAGTGTGTCCTTTCTTTTTTGAAGTGATTACCACTTTGCAGTCTTCTAATCCTGCTTTTTTCAACAATATGATAACGAGCTCCCATAACCCCCTTATAACATTACACTTAACAAACACTCTCTTGCCACATCAAAACTAAGTTCTCCTAAAGACCATTTGCATTTAGACCGTAAACAAGAAAATCCGACTAAAAACTAAATGAATTTTCATCGGATTCAACTGAAAGCAATCAAAAACCATTTGCATTTTCACCGCAAACAAAAAAATCCAATGAAAATTCATTTGAATTTTCATTGGATTTTTTTGATCTCTATAAGAATGCAAATATACACGAACAGAACTATAAGTGTTCCCTATGGAAAACCAAATGAAAACAAACCAGATTTGTTTGTTTACTACACGAATTTAAATCTAAACGAATAGCTCCATAATCGTTTCCAAAGGAAAACTAACTAGCGCTCATACTTTGCCATCCGATTTTCTTTAATCTTTTCATCGGTGAGATATTCATCGAAAGGCATATATTTATCAATGCAGCCATTGGGTGTGAGGTCGATAATACGGTCGCACACCGACTCGATGAACTCGTGGTCGTGCGATGCCATGAGGATATTGCCTGGATAGGTCTTCATGTTGTTGTTGAAAGACTGAATCGACTCCATGTCGAGGTGGTTCGTGGGGTGGTCGAGCACCACCAAGTTGGGGTGTGCCAGCATCATTTTTGAAATCATACAACGCATCTTTTCGCCCCCCGAAAGCACTTGCACATTTTTGTGCATATCATCGCCCGAGAAAAGCATTTTGCCGAGGTAGCCACGCAAGAACGCCTCACTGGTGTCATCGGAATATTGCGCCAACCAATCGAAGATGGTTTTGGCATCGGTGAAGAACTTCGAGTTTTCCATCGGCAAGTAGGCGGAAGTGATGGTTACCCCCCATTCAAATTCACCGGTTGTGGGTTCAAGTTCGCCATTGATGATATTGAAGAACGCCGACATTGCGCGGTTGTCTTTACCCAAGAACACCACCTTTTCGCCTTTTTCAATGGTGAAGTTCGCATCTTTGAAAATCACTTCGCCATCTTGCACATAGCTGAGGTTCTCCACGCGGAGGATTCTATCGCCAGCCTCGCGCTCAGGTTGGAAAATAATTCCCGGATAGCGACGAGTAGAGGGCTGAATCTCTTCGATATTAAGTTTGTCGAGCATTTTCTTGCGGCTCGTGGTTTGCTTCGATTTCGCCACGTTGGCACTAAATCGGCTGATGAACTCTTGCAACTCTTTCTTCTTCTCTTCCGCCTTTTTGTTTTGAGCGGCTTGCTGACGAAGAGCGAGCTGACTGGATTCATACCAGAAGGAATAGTTGCCCGAGAATTGGCGCACCTTTTGGAAGTCGATGTCGATAATGTCCGTACAGACATTATCCAAGAAGTGGCGGTCGTGGGAAACCACAATCACGGTATTTTCGCAGTTTGAAAGATAGTTTTCAAGCCAAAGCACCGTTTCGAGGTCGAGGTCGTTGGTCGGCTCATCGAGCAATAGGTTGTCGGGATTTCCGAAGAGTGCTTGCGCCAAAAGAATGCGCACTTTCATCTTCGCTTCCACATCTGCCATTTGCGTGTAGTGCAGTTCTTCTTTCACCCCCAAACCACTCAAAAGAGAAGCCGCATCGCTTTCCGCATTCCAGCCACCCATTTCGCCATATTGGTCTTCAAGCTCAGCCGCCAAAATTCCATCAGCTTCGCTAAAATCTTCTTTGCAATAGAGGGCATCTTTGCACTGCGCTAGTTCCCACATTTCTTTGTGCCCCATGAGCACAGTGTTGAGCACCGAGAACTCATCATAGGCGTGGTGATCTTGCTTGAGCACCGACAGGCGTTCGCCCGAAGGGATGGTAATCGAACCACGAGTAGAATTGATTTCACCTGAAATGGCACGCAAGAATGTTGACTTGCCGGCACCATTTGCGCCAATCACACCATAGCAGTTGCCAGCGGTGAACTTGAGGTTTACATCGGAAAAAAGAGGAGTTTTGCCAAACTGAATGGCAAGGTTTTGAACTGTTATCATGTTTTCTTTTGGATTTTTAGATTGTTGGATGTCGGATTATCAGATGTCGGATATCACTTATACTATTAATATAGTGCACAAAAGTAGATATTTCAAGATGAAAGAAGAAACGAAATGCCAAAGATTAATATTTCTTTGACAATAGTCGCAAGCCGACACGAAAGTTTATTTATATCTTTGTCGCATGGCTGGATTTATGGATAATGATATTATGTACACGGCGGGTGTCGGTCCGAAAAAGGCTGAGATGCTGCGCAAAGAATTGAATATCGCCACAGTGGGCGATATGCTTTATCATTTCCCCTATAAATATATCGACCGCACAAAATTTCACAGCATTCGAGAGCTGAACTCATCATCGGCACACGTGCAAATCAGGGGCATTGTGCGGAGCAAGCAGCTGCAAGGTGAAGGCAAGAAGCAACGACTGGTTGCTACCTTCGTTGATGAAACTGGAAGCATTGATTTGATTTGGTTTTCAGGCATTAAATTCATACAGGACAATCTGAAAATCAACACCGAATATGTTGCCTTTGGCAAGCCAACGGTGTTTAATTCTCGTTTCAACATTGCCCATCCCGAAATAGAACTCGCATCGGTGGAGATGGAAAAGAAGAGCACCATGCAAGCGTTCTACAACACCTCCGATCGCATGAAGCGGAGCTTTATCAGCACCAAAGCAATCTCGAAAATTCAAGAAAATATCGCCAAAGCGGCAGTTGGAAATATCTATGAAACACTGCCCAAACCCATTGTGGAGAAGATGCACCTGATGCCCTTGCCCATGGCGTTGCAACAGATTCACTTCCCTGAAAGCACCACGATGCTGCAATATGCCACTTTCCGACTGAAATTTGATGAACTATTTTATATTCAACTCAAGATTCAACGTCTGAAATTCAATCGGCAGACGGCATTTCGTGGTTTCATCTTTGGCGAAGTGGGGCATTTCTTCAACACCTTCTATAAAGACTATCTGCCTTTTGAGCTCACGGGAGCGCAAAAGAAAGTTATCAAAGAAGTGCGCCAAGACATGAAGCGAGGTGTGCAAATGAACCGTTTGGTGCAAGGTGATGTGGGTAGTGGGAAAACCCTTGTGGCACTCATGTGTGCCTTGCTGGCGTTCGACAATGGTTTTCAAGCTTGCCTAATGGCGCCCACTGAGATTCTCGCCACGCAGCACTTCGCTTCCATCACCAAGATGCTCGGCGATTTGGGTGTGAAGGTGGCGCTGCTCACAGGCTCGACCAAGAAAAAAGCACGCGAAGAAATTCATGCCGGACTGCAAGATGGCAGCATCAATTTGCTTATCGGCACCCACGCCTTGATTGAAGACACGGTGCAGCTTCACCGGCTCGGACTGGTGATTGTGGACGAACAACACCGCTTCGGCGTGGCACAGCGTGCCAAACTCTGGGAAAAGAACAGCGACACGCCGCCACATGTGCTGGTGATGACCGCCACACCGATTCCACGCACCCTAGCCATGACGCTCTATGGCGACCTCGATATTTCTGTCATTGACGAACTTCCGCCTGGGCGGAAGCCGATTGACACACGGCATTATCTGGAGAACCGTCGCCTGCAAGTCTATGATTTTATTCGCAAGGAGATTGCGAAAGGACGACAAGCCTACATTGTCTATCCGCTGGTGAAAGAGTCGGAAAAAATGGATTTGAAGAATGTGGAAGATGGCTACGCCCACATGAAAAAGGTGTTTGCAGGCAGCCAAATCAGCATGGTGCACGGGCAAATGAAGCCCGCTGAAAAAGATGCCGAGATGATGCGCTTCAAGCGAGGTGAAACGCAAATCATGGTGGCAACCACGGTGATTGAAGTGGGGGTGGATGTGCCCAACGCCTCGATTATGGTGATTGAAAGTGCCGAGCGATTCGGACTTTCACAGTTGCATCAGTTGCGTGGGCGAGTGGGGCGTGGTGCAGAGCAGTCCTACTGCCTGCTCATGTCTGGATATAAACTGAGCAACACCAGCCGCAAGCGGCTGGAAACGATGGTGCGCACCAATGATGGTTTCGAGATTGCCGAAGTTGATTTGCAGCTCCGCGGAGCGGGCGACATTGAGGGTACGCAGCAAAGCGGTGAGGGATTCGAATTGAAGATTGCCAAGCTCGGCAAGGATGGCGAGATTCTCCGCATCGCTTCAGAGGTGGCTCGTGAGTTCCTCACTGCCGACCCCAAACTTGAAACCCAAGATGGACTATTGCTGCAATATTATCTCGACCGCATGAAGACAACGGAGTTTGATTGGAGCGTGATTTCGTAAATCAAAGCATCGCATCAATCTTCGACTTCAACTCATTCAACGACACCACATCAATCTTTTCTTTCATTGCCCAGCTATCAGCCGATGGCGTAACGATAAAGGAGTGCTTGGGTGCAATATCTTCCAGCGCCAGATAATTGCCTTTAGACAAGATCGGCGAATAGGAGGCTTTGCATTCGATGGCAAAAACAGCGTTGCGTACTTTCATCACAAAATCCACCTCCGAACCATTGCTGGTGCGATAGTGAAAAATCTCCGCATCAGGATATAGTCCTTTTAAATTTGCGAGTACAATTTGCTCCCAAATAGAGCCTAAAGCAGGATGCCCTGAGATTTCTTCAAAGCTTCTCAACCCAAGCAACGCCGCTGTAATGCCCGAATCGGCAATGTAAACCTTGGGCGATTTCACTAATCGTTTGCCAAGATTGGAAATGTAAGGCGGAACAACCTCAATCATATAAGTACCTGCGAGCAAGTCAATGTAGTTCTTCACCGAAGGCGAAGAGATGCCTAGCGAAGAAGCTAAGGTGGAATAATTCACTGTTTGTCCATTAGTGTGGGCAAGCATTTGCCACAATCGCTTCATGGTGGTGGGGGTAAATCCAACCCATTGCAGCAAATCTCTTTCGAGGAATGTGGTGATAAAACTCTCTCGCCATTCAAAAGAAATGTCGGAGGCATCGGTCAGCAGACTGCGCGGAAATGCGCCAGCCGAGAAGTATTGCTCTATCGGACAATCATTCTCGAGTTCTTCCCAAAGGAAGGGAGTCAATCTTTTGTAGGAGATTCTTCCAGCTAATGATTCGGAACTTTGTTTCAGCAAGTCGCGCGATGCAGAACCCAAAATTAAAAAGCAGCCGGATCTATTCCATTCATCGACTAGGCTTCTAATCAAGGGGAACAATTCCGGTTTTCGCTGCACCTCATCAATACAAATCAGTTTTCCTCTTTGCGAACTCAGAAACCATTCGGCATCTTCTAGCTTGCGCAAGTCCGATGGTCGCTCAAGGTCTAAGTAAATGCTTTCAGGATAAGTGTCCAGCATATGTTTGACCAATGTGGATTTTCCACATTGACGAGGACCTGTAACCGCAGTTACAGGGAAGTTTTGTATTGATTTGAGCACACTTTCTTCTAGCTTTCGATGGAGATACATAGGCTTCTAAATTAATTCATCCATGCAAATTTAAAATTAAATTTTAAATTTGCATGGATGAATTAATTTATTCTTTCCGCAAATCCATCATTTGAGGGAGAATTTTAATCTTTAGCTAAGTAAATTAGGCTCTATGTCGAATATAGTGGGTCACCCCTCGCAAGTCCAGAGGACTTGACTACGCATAACCCCCAGATTCATCTGGGGGGGCACATACAACAAGAAACCCAAAACTCCAGCGGAGTTTACCCATCTACTCTTGGGGGCTCCCCCAGATGAATCTGGGGGTTATGCACAGTGAACTCCGCTGGAGTTCTGAGTAATCATACCCACTACAAACAACATAGAGCCAAAAATTCTTTGCGCCTTCCTGCCCTAGCGTTTAAATTTTCCCTCCCAACGCCTTTCCTGTAAATGATTCCCCACACTCTGCCAATGCTTCGGGCGTGCCCTCGAAGATGATTTCGCCACCATGCTTTCCACCGGCTTTGCCGAGGTCAATCACCCAATCGGCACAGCGAATCACATCGAGGTTGTGCTCGATGATAATCACCGAATGCCCCCGATTAATCAGCGCATTGATGGATTTCAGCAGCACATCGACATCATAGAAGTGTAAGCCCGTAGTGGGTTCATCGAAGATGAAGAGCGTGTGCGCTTGGTTTTCTTTGGAAAGGAAGGCAGCAAGCTTCACGCGCTGACTTTCACCGCCTGAAAGAGTCGATGAACTTTGTCCGAGTTGGATGTATCCTAGTCCGACATCTTGCAGCGGTTGCAGCTTCTCGGCTATCTTGTGTTCGGTTTTCAGCTTGCCACTTCGGAAGAACTCGATTGATTCGTCCACACTCATTTGCAGCACATCGAAGATGCTTTTGCCTCTATGCAGCACCTCCAGTACATCATCTTTAAATCGCTTGCCCTTGCAGCTTTCGCATTCCAGCGTAACATCAGCCATGAATTGCATCTCAATATGAATGAAGCCCTCACCTTGGCACTCCTCGCAGCGTCCGCCATCAATATTGAAAGAGAAGTGCGATGCCTTAAAACCATTATGCTTCGATGCAGGCAAATCGGCATAGAGCTTACGAATTTCATCATAAGCCTTCAAGTAGGTTACCGCATTGGAGCGTGAAGATTTCCCAATCGGGTTTTGGTCAACAAACTCAATCGCCTTAATTTGCTTCAAGTCGCCTTTAATGGCGGAGTGCTTGCCCGGCTTTTCGGCAGCAATATCGAGCGCACGAGCCACAGCCGGATAAAGAATCTTGCTCACTAGCGTTGATTTCCCCGAACCACTCACCCCTGTAACAGCTGTGAGCGTGTTGAGCGGAAATTTCACCGACACATTTTTGAGGTTGTTTTCCTGCGCCCCAATCACCTCAATATAATTATGCCATTTGCGTGGTGCTTGCTCCGGAAGAATCTGTTTCTTGCCCGTGAGATAATCCGCAGTCAGACTGTCTTTAGCTTTTATCAGCTCATTGTGCTTACCTTGGAAAATCACTTCCCCCCCATGCACGCCAGCCATCTTGCCAATGTCGATGATTTCATCGGCAGCACGAATGATTTCCTCATCATGCTCCACCACCAGCACAGTGTTGCCGATGCTTTGCAGCTTGCGCAGCACCGAAATCAAGCGTTCGGTGTCTTTGGGGTGCAGACCGATGCTCGGTTCATCGAGAATATAAATCGAACCCACAAGGCTCGAACCCAGCGAAGTTGCCAAGTTGATACGCTGACTTTCGCCACCTGAAAGGGTGGAAGAAAGTCGGTTGAGCGTAAGATAGCCTAAGCCTACATCGCAGAGGAAGTCTAGGCGATTATTGATTTCCACCAAGATGCGTTTAGCAATTTCGGTGTCATGTTCGTTCAGTTTGAGTTGAAGGAAAAACGCACGCAGTTCGTCCACCGGCATCAGCACCAAATCATGAATTGAAGTGCCAGCCACTTTCACATAGCTTGCCGCCTTTTTCAATCTCGAACCCTTGCAATCGGGGCAATTCGTCTTTCCCCGATAGCGTGCCATCAGCACCCGATATTGAATCTTATAGGCGTTCTCCTCCACCATTTTAAAGAAAGCGTTGATGCCATCGAAGTATTGATTACCATTCCAGAGCGTTTCCACTTCGGCATCGGTCAATTCGCTATATGGCTTGTGAATGGGGAAGTTGAACTTTTCCGCAGAAAGAATCAGGTCTTGTTTATAAGCTTTCAGCGTATCGCCACGCCAGCACGCCACCGCTTCTTGATAGATGGAAAGCGTCTTGTCGGGAATCACCAAATCTGGGTCGATGCCCATCACTTTGCCATAGCCTTCACACTTCGGGCAAGCTCCAACTGGGTTGTTGAAGCTGAAAAGATGTTCCGAAGGTTCATCGAAAGCAATGCCATCGGCTTCAAACTTGTTGGAAAATTGTGCCGTCTTCCATTCGCCCTCGTCTTCATATTTAATCAAGCATTCGCCCCGCCCTTCAAAGAGAGCCGTCTGCACCGAATCGGCACAGCGGTTGAGATTATCTTCTTCTTTGCTAGCGGAAATGCGGTCGATGATGAGGGCGCAATCTTCAGGCGTGAGCTTATCATCAGCCATTGCCTCGTCGATGCGCATCATGCCTTTAGGCGTGTCAACTCTCGAAAAACCTTGTTGCTGAAGAATTTCAAGATGTTGCGCCAGCGTGCGGTCGTGGAGGTGCGGAATCTGTGCACAAATCATCGCTTTTGTTCCTTCGGGAAGTTCCGCCATAAAATTCACCACATCGGTTACGGAGTGTCGCTTCACTTCTTTGCCCGACACTGGCGAAATAGTTTTCCCCACACGAGCAAAGAGCAGTTTTATATAGTCGTATATCTCGGTGGAAGTGCCCACTGTGGAGCGTGGATTGCGTGAGTTCACCTTTTGCTCAATGGCGATGGCAGGCGGAATGCCTTTGATGAAATCGACTTCGGGTTTATCGAGCCGCCCCAAGAATTGACGCGCATAGGAAGAAAGACTTTCCACATATCGGCGTTGCCCTTCGGCATAGAGGGTGTCGAAAGCAAGCGATGATTTCCCCGAGCCCGAAAGCCCTGTTACGACGATAAACTGATTGCGAGGGATTTTCAGCTCGATGTTTTTGAGGTTGTGCACTCGTGCACCTTTAATATGTATGTGTTGGTTTGGCGTGTGGCTCATGATGAAAATAAATTGAGCCACAAAGATAAGCGATATTATGCATTTATCCGCCTATGAGCTAGGCAAACATTTCCTCACCGCATCTAAGAACAATTGCGGTTGCTCCGCATGCAGCCAATGACCGGCATCGGGAATATCAATGATTTGCGCTTGTGGATAAAGTCGCTTGATGAGTGGAATATCAACATCGCTGACATAAGGAGATTGCAATCCTCTGATGAAATGCACCTCAAAAGGGGAATGTTCGGTTTTCCCTCGCAAGCTAAGTTCGTTCACGCCATTAATGATTTCATCAAGATTATCATAAAGCACATCGACATTGAGCAGCAGGTCGAATGTGTTTGATTCTCGGTTCCATGGCACACTTTTCGATAGGAATTGCACCAATGTTTTGCTGCCAAGTTTCAGCATTAAATAACCCACCACCTCGTGGCGTGAAGCAAACGAATGGCGCAGGTGCTGCAATTCGAGCAGGGTTTCCAAGATATGCTGATGTTCGTGCAGCTGACTGTTTTCGCCTAAAACGGAATAATCCTTTGGACAAATATCCACCACCACGAGCATTTCCACCAATTCAGGACAGTCGGCTGCAAAGCGCATAGCTGTTTTGCCACCCATGCTGTGCCCCATGATGATGGCTTTTTCGATGTTCTGCTCTTTCATGAAGTGCCGCAAATCATGGCTCATCACTTCATAATTATGCTCATCGCAATGCGGTGAATGCCCATGGTTTCGCTGGTCGATGCAATAGACCTGATGGGTTTCGCTGAGCTTTCGAG
>JBKECD010000180.1:0-9595 GCA_047974225.1 Mangrovibacterium sp. | reverse complement strand
TTGAAACCTGATGCCGCTTGATAACTTTGGGTTACCGCCATGCCCATGTATGCGCTTCTAGCCACAGCTGAGCTTCCTTGATGTACTAAAGATTGATTTCCCATGATTCGATATTTTAATATTTGACTTATGCTTTAATAAATTTCTGACTGTTTGCTTGCAACATATAACGCTGGTCGCTGTTGAAACCATCAATAATCTTCGATTGAACTTTCTGCACCACATCATTGCAATTAACGCGGATGCCTTTTTTCTGCGCTGATTCAATAATTGAGTGAGCAAGTTGTCGAACTGTATCTGCTATTACTGTATCTTTAGAGTAATAATGACAGTTATAGCACTCGTAACTAACCACTTCTTTATCGGCTAGGTTTATAATCTTCAATCCATTTAGGAACGTATAAGCATACCCCTGACCAATATTGGCTAGAATTGCCAATCCATCGACAAACCACACAGAATTGAAATAGGTGTTGCCCATGGCAGAGGTGTATCCCCCACTCAAAAAAGAATTGGCAATTTCAGAATAGTTGTAGTCTCCCGATTTAAACAAGCCTGCTTGTTGAAAAAGTTGAAGTTCGGTGTTGCTAGTAGAGTAGTTCATATCTTTTGTTTTTATACGGTTTATTTCTTTTGATACTGCAAATATCTACACTAAGTGTGCAGCCTTTTTGCATGGTTTATTTTTTTTGAATCTTTACTTCTTAATGTCGTGAAATCGGAAAAGGTAACCCCAAGGATTGTTTTTTCTTTTTCACACTGCAAATATCTACACTAAGTGTGCAGCCTTTCTGCATGGATTGTTTTTTTTGAATCTTTACTTCTTAATGTCGTGAAATTGGAAAAGGTAACCCCAAGGATTGTTTTTTTCTTTTTCACCGAGCTTCAGCTCGGAGGAATTAGGAGTAACAGCACGAGGCTTGGGATTTCTTTTTTGTATTTCCTTTTTCGTATATTTGCAACGTAATATTAATCATCAAATCCATGAGAACATTAGATCGTGAAACACAGAATAAAGTCGGCTTCATGACTTTTATCATCACTAAATTTGCACGTGCATATAAGATGAATAGCCAAGATGCCTACTTCTATTTGAAAAAATATGGCGGACTCGAGTTTCTCAACGACCATTGGTGGGCATTGCACACCGATAATCCTTTTTGGGCTATTCGAGATTTGTATGAAGTCTGCTATAAAAACGGAGGAATGAAGTAATGAAAGTTTATCACGGAAGCTATACTGAGGTAGGTGTCATTGACCTTTCATATTGTGAGAGGGGGAAAGATTTCGGACAGGGATTCTATGTTACAAAGTTTCGAGAACAAGCGGAAACGTGGGCAAAAAAGAAAGGAAAGAAAAACGGCACGGCAGGATTCATTACAGAATATGAATTAGATGATTTCTTTCTTGTTGACAGTAAGAAAATAAAAACACTTCACTTTGAAGGGGACTTCTAAAAATTAGCTGTTGGGTCATTTTGATTTTATGAGAGATAGATTTTGGGCTAATTTCGCCAAAGCATAGCGAGCTATGGTTTAAGAGATTAGTGCAAAAGATGCGCTCGGAAAACAAAATGAACAACAGCTGTATTTAGCAGCCTCCCCAATTTAAAACTAATTTTTAGAAGTCCCCTGAAGATTATTCCAATGAATGGCTCGACTTTGTCGTCCTAAATCGAATGAATAACACCACACAACAGGCACACGATTATGACATTGTGGAAGGTCCAGTGGCTGACGACCGAGTTGCAACCGAAGTGGATAGATACATGGCAGGGAAAATTTCCCGAGAGCAGTTTCTGAAAGATTTAACTTATACTCCTTCACATCAGATTTGCTTCTGCACGATCCAATCTTTGCAAGCACTCGTGCAAGCAAAAGGAAAAATTGACGTTGATATTTACGACATTGGCGACCACATTGTGCAGTCCCTCATGATTGACTGCAACCTCAGCGAACTTGAAGCTACCGACAGATATTACAGCTCAAAAACCTATGGTCGCCTCGCTGATGAAAGCACTAATTACTATCAAAAAGCTTGGCAAGAAATCTATGAGGAGCTGAAAAAGGAGTTGCCATTTTAGCCAAGTGGATTGAAAAAGAATACTTACTTTTGAAAAAAAAACGATTATGCCAATAGATAAAAACATTGAACGCCGATTGCAAATTCTCGATGAATTGCTTTCAACAGGAAAATACACCAAGGATGAGCTGCTTGAAAAACTCAATGATAGATTGAAAGATGACGAGTTTGTCCCAATCGAAAAACGAACGCTCTATGCCGACCTAGATAAGATTACAGAACTATTGGAAAAAAAATTCCCTGATGCTGACAACGTGTGGGGCGAAGGAAAAGAAAGCAGAAAAAAGCTCTGGTTTTATGCCGAAAAACACTTCAGCATCTATGATAAACTTACGCCTTATCAAGCGGAACAACTAAACGATATTCTGCAAACAATTAAGAGTTTTGGAAACATCGGTGGATTGGAAGCTTTCGAAAAGACCCTCCAAGAGCTTTCCACAAAAACCAAAGAATCAAATAAGAAGAAACGCGCCATCATACTTCTCGACGACAATCAGGAGTATGACAAAGATTGGATTCCACAGCTCTACAATGCCATCTGCGACAAACAATGCCTCATCATCGAATATAAGTCTTTCCATGAGGAGGAGGAACAGGAATATGTGGTGTCGCCTCAACTATTGAAGGAATACAACAACCGCTGGTTTCTCTTTGCGTGGAATCATGAGAAAGAGTATGTGCAAAACCTCGCACTCGACCGTATTTTGGACGTTCAAAAATCAGATAAAACATACACTCCTCGCTCAACTGATTGGGAAGCCTATTTCAAAGATATTTATGGAGTGAGCCGCCCCCGAGATGCCCAAAAAGAAACAGTGGTGTTGCGCTTTGCGGAAAGCACCTTTCCTTACATTGAATCCAAACCTATTCACCACAGCCAAAAATGCAACAACAACGACCACACCGTAACTCTACAACTCATCATCAACTTTGAAATCAAACAGCTCATCTATTCCTATGCCGACAAGGTGGAAGTACTCGCCCCTGAATGGCTGAAAGAGGAGATTGAGGGAGTGTATCGGGGGATGAAAAAGGGGTGAGAGGATTATTTCTTCACCTGAACATTCACTGCCATGTCTTTTTTTCCTTCTCTTGTTGAGGGTCTGACTTTAAACGTTACTTCCATTCCTGAACGAATGGTTTTGCAAAGTTCATCGGTGGATTTTATGGCAAAATAAATCGTCGTGTTTTGGTCATATTTTATAAATCCATCGGTGCCTTTTTCATCGTTGTGCAGAATTTTGATGATCTTTCCAGTCTGCTGTTGCTGGTTGTTAGCACCTGTTTTCCTAGGTGTATCGGTTTTGAAGCTAGTCCAATATTTCTTCAACTCTCGTGTCAATTGTGGAAGCTGTTCTAATGGAATTTGGGCAAAGCCCAAATTAAGCAAGGCGTGTTCCAAGGTCTGAGGCACCTTCCATTCTTCATGTTGGCGCAACAGCTTAGAAAGCATATAGTGCTTAAATGCCAATTCTTTTTCTTGCTTTTGTTCCAAGATTTCTGCTATTAGTACAATCAAACCAACTTTATAGGCTAAATCGCCAAAATTATTTATCGCATCAATGGCATACTTAAAGGCTTTGTCGAACTCCCCATTTTCTTGGTAGATTTGAGCTACCTCATTTTGAATGAACCATTCTTTTTTCTTGCGCAAAATCTTCAAAAGCTCATTTAATGTATCCGTAGAGTTGCCCAATTTTCCTTTGGAAAGGGCAATCCGTCGGGCAAACCAAATATCATTGGAGTAGTGAAATTTTTCAAAAACCTCTAAAGCCTGCTTCGACACCTCGAAGCAAGCCTGATATTGTTGGGTTTCAAATAATGCTTTTGTTTTATAGGCATACCAATCTTCTTTGTCGGATGCCAATTCCATTGGTTTCTTCACTCCTTTGCGCTCCACTTCAATAGAACGGCATTCGGTGTCGAGACTTTCAGGAGAAACCAAATCGCAAAACTGACTGACAGCCGCCCAATTCACTGATGCTTTATCTTTTTTAAACTTCTTCAGCAGATAGCCGAAGTTTTGAGGGTCTAAAACCACATGATAGCATCTCACAAAAGCAAAAATAGCATCGTAATTATTGGTTTCAATCAAAGCAGTAATCATTTCATAAACCAAATATTTATTTAGACCGATATGCTCAGGGTTGAACTCCGTTTTGTTTTCTTTGAAGAATTTCAAAGAGGCTGAATATTTCTTCTCTTTGTTTAAAGCCCTGATGGCTTGGCTGAAATCATACAAATTCATACGCTTAGTTTTTCAAAAGTTCATTGATTTCTTCTGTTAATCCAGTGGTTTTCTTGCGGTCGATATCATATCTTGTGAACAGACATTTACCATTATAATAGAAACGATACACCGCTTTAAGTCCCCCTCTTTGGAAGGTATATACTTCTTGATAGTTGTGGTGCTCAATGTCCACAATGTGAATGCCTTTTTCTAGCATCTCTTTTTTTCGAAGCTCATAATGCTCACGCAAGAAATCTTGTGGAAATTCAAACTCAATCGTTGGCTCTTGCATCTTCTGTGCTGTTTGGGGCATGACAATGGTCTTGCCTTGGAGTGCAAGCAGCTTGGTGAGAACCGCATCGGAAAAATCATTGGTGTTTGTGGGCTTTTGTATTGCCGAGATTTGATTTTTTCCGTTATAAACAATTCGAAAATTGGCGACTTCATCACCCTTTGAAAAACTGTAATGCTCAAGATAATTAGAATGCCGAATGGCAGTAATTGCGATATTCTCACTAGCTAGACATTGGCTGATTGCCCGATAAAGACTTTGCACAAAGTCCGTTTGTGCCGCCAAATCGAATGGCATATCTACTTCATCAGCCTCTAGCACTATCAAGTCGGTTCTTTCCTGAAGAGCTTCTGATTTTGATGCCGTCATGTTGCTCGTTATATTAAAATGTGGTGTGTTTATCGTGTAGAGTTTCCCTTTGGCACGTGTTACTCCGGTGTAGAGCCAGCGATAATAGCCTAAGTTTGTTCGCCCCATGTTCGCTTGACAATCGAGAAACACATTATTCCACTCGCCCCCTTGCGCTTTGTGGCAAGTGATGGCATAGCCAAATTTAATGCGGAGCGCATTGAAATACACATCAGTTTTGAGAGCTTCTCTAAACTCTCTAGTTCCAGAACGCAGTTTCGAGTTTCTGATTTTGAAATCCACAAAAAGAGCCCGAAGCTCATCGGAAGTCAAATTTCGTTCTCCAGAGTGGAGTACATTTTCAATGATTTTACAACGAATGGTCTGTTCCTGAAGTTGGGCATCAATAAAGGCAATAACAACATCGCGGAAAACCAATTGCACCGAAACCTTGTTTGGTTCATCTTTCTTTTTCAGTGAGATTGTTCGGATTTCATTTTGGGGAGACACCGATTTCACCAGTCCAAAATCGCCATTATAAAGCTCCATTTGGCGATAGCTGTAATTGTTTTGAACTAAAATTATTTTATCGCCAACAGCTATTGTTTGTTGGTTTCCGAAGAATTGTTTTCTGATAAACGCATTGTATTTGTTAGCCCTAGAATTAGAATAGCTCACAATGATTGTTTCCTCGTCGATGTGGTGGCTACTAGCATCCATGTAGTGCGCCAAGAAATCATTGCCATCAATATTGCAAATATCATCGGCTGGTGTTTTCATGTTGAGGTGATTGAAAACTTGTGCTTTTATCGACTGGCGCATTTCGGTGGCTTGACGCAAGATGCCACTTTCGGTCCTTTGCCTCACCACCTCGGTGAGTTCATATTCGCTCGGTGTGAAGCCGAATTTCTTTTGCAGATATTCCGCATCAAGAGCTGGTGAAAAGTTCATCTTCACAGGTGGCAACTGGGCATCATCGCCAATGAATATAATTTTCCGTTGATGGTTGGGATTTGTCAAGCCCACATATTCAATCAAATCATGGAGTAGAAATCCCGAACCACATTGGAAAAACTCTTCTTCTGAATATTCATTAGAAACCATCGAGGACTCGTCAATGATGTAGATTGTGTCGTGAGGGTCTTCATTGTGCTTTAGTCCATAACAGAATTTAAACATCTCGTCATTCTCTTTCCCCTCATCAAGCAGCTCATTAGCGTAAATCAGCTTGTGAATCGTGCACGCCTCGCGCTGCGTTTTTTGTGCAATCACTTTGGCAGCTCTGCCTGTGGGTGCTGCAATTTGGAAATGCCGATGAGTTTGATGCAGATGGTCGACCAGCCCTTTCATCATAAAGGTTTTACCCGTTCCAGCATATCCTTTCAGCAGGAAGCACAGGCGGTCATCACTCAAAAAACGGTCTAACTCATCTCGCAACTCTTGCTGCCCTGCGGTGAGTGTGTATTTTGAAAAGCTATCTCTTAGATTCATACTTGATGAGTTTGTGTTAAATTTGGATGTTCTACCTGCCTATTCGATTGGCTAAGATACGAATTTATAATCGTTATTGAACGATACGCCAGATTATCTGATAGGTTAATTTCTAAAATCATAATCTTGTTTTATTTAGTTAATCTATTTATTCCCTTTCTACACCGCAAAAAAACATGTCAAGTGTGCAGCTTTTCTGCACATTAAACTCGAATTACTTCTTTATGTCGTGAAATTAAAAAAGGTAACCTTTCACCACAAAAAAGTCGGCTGCAAGCAGCCGACTTTCCAAACCTAAAAACCATCTTATAAAAACAACTTATGCGTATTTTTTCCTCCTCCTTGAGGGAGTTGGAGGGGGCTGTTTTTCTACTTATAAAGTTCCTCCATCTCTTCCAAAGTCTTGCCTTTGGTTTCGGGCACCATCTTCCACACGAAGATGAATGACAGCAAGCTCATCAAGCCATAGAAGCAATAAGTGCCGCCGGTACTGATTTCCGCCATGGCGGGGAAGGTCGATGAAATGAGGAAGTTGGCTGCCCATTGCGCTGCCACGGCAATTGCCACGGCTTTGCCTCGAATGGCGTTGGGGAAGAGTTCGGAAACTAACACCCAACACACAGGTCCCCACGACATCATGAATGATGCGGTGTAGATAATCATAAACACCAAAGTGCCCATGCCAATCACATTCATAAACGAGAGTGTGCCAATGGCAAACATCCCGATAGTCATCCCCACACTGCCAATCATCAGCAATGGTTTGCGTCCGAATTTATCGACAGTGAGAATGGCTATCACGGTGAAAACCACATTCACCAAGCCCATCACGATGGTTTGCATCATCGAAGAGTCTTTGGCTGCGCCCATGCTTTCAAAGATGCGTGGAGCATAGTATAGAGCCACGTTGATTCCCACAAACTGCTGGAAGATGCACACAAGCACCCCGATGATAATCACTTTCTTGCCATAGGAAAATAGCTTCGCATTTTCAGGAGTGCGTGCGGTCGATGCTTTGATTTCTTGATAGATGCGCTCAGCATTAGCAGCTCCATTGATTTTTGCTAAGATGCCTTTGGCTTCGTCGTCTTTGTTGATCATCGCCAAATAGCGTGGCGAACGAGGAACAAGGAATAGCAAAATGCCAAACAGTCCGGCTGGAATGGCTTCCGACCAGAACATGCGTCGCCAGCCGATTTCATTAATCCACTCGATGGGCTGACCGCTAGCGATGCCCCAGTTCACAAAGTAAACCACGAGCATTCCGAAGATAATCGCAAATTGATTGAACGACACCAAGCGACCGCGAATGTCTGCCGGTGCAATTTCACCGATATACATCGGACAAACAGCCGAAGCCAAGCCCACACCGATACCGCCAATCACACGATAGAAGTTGAACATATAGAGTAGTCCCATCGTGGGGACTCCTTTTTCAAAGAATAGGAACTCAGGCGCACCTGAGCCAAGTGCCGAAAGAAAGAATAAGGCTGCCGCAATCATCAGCGAATGCTTGCGCCCAAATTTCGACGATAGAACGCCCGACAATGCGCCACCGATGATGCACCCAATGAGGGCACTCGAAGTGGTGATGCCGTGCACAAAAGAACTCAAGCCCAAAGGCTCAATCAGAAAGGCTTGAACGGATTTCTCCGCTCCCGAAATCACCGCTGTGTCGTATCCGAACAGCAAGCCCCCGATGGTAGCCACCAGAGTGATTCCGAAGATGTATAGTTTATTGTATTGGTTCACGCTATGAGTTATGAGTTATGAGTTATGAGTTATGAGTTATGAGTTATGAGTTATGAGTTATGAGTTATGAGTTGCGAATTGACCTGACAATGAATAATTGCGCAGCCAACTCATAACTCATAATTCATAACTCATAATTAATTAAATGTACATATTAATCAGCTGCTCGAATTTCTCTTGCTTGCCGCTTGTTTGTGTGGGTTCACCAGCTTCTTTAGCGTAGGCATAGATGTCTTCGAGTTTCAATTTGCCAGCGGCAAATTCAGCTCCTTTTCCGGCGTCGAATGAGGCATAGCGAGCATCGCGAAGTGCAAGGTAATCAGAGTTTGCACGGATTTGGTCGGCAATAATCAAACCACGAGCGAATGTGTCCATACCGCTCACGTGGGCGATGAAGATGTCTTCCAAGTCGGTTGAGTTTCTGCGTACTTTAGCATCGAAGTTCACACCGCCATCTTTCAAGCCACCAGCTGCGAGGTATTCCAACATTGCTTCCACAGTTTCGTTGATGTTGGTTGGAAACTCGTCGGTGTCCCATCCGTTTTGCGCATCACCTTTGTTGGCATCAATCGAACCGAGCATACCAGCGTCGCCAGCCATGCGGATTTCATGCGCAAAAGTGTGTCCAGCCAAAGTGGCGTGATTCCACTCGATGTTGATTTTGAAATCGTCTTGCAAGTTGTATTTATTCAAGAAGCCAAGGATGGTTTGCACATCATAGTCATATTGATGTTTAGTAGGCTCCATTGGTTTAGGCTCAACGAAGAACGTGCCTTTGAAACCATTTTTGCGACCATAATCACGCGCCATAGTCATAAATTGCGCCATGTGCTCCAACTCATCTTTTGTTTTGGTGTTCAAAAGGCTCATGTAGCCTTCACGTCCGCCCCAGAAAGTATATCCTGTTCCGCCCAAAGCGATAGTGGCATCAATAGCATTACGCACTTGCACACCAGCATGAGCCAATACATTGAAATCAGGGTTGGTTGAAGCACCGTTCATATAGCGTTCGTGGCTAAACACGTTGGCAGTACCCCAAAGGAGTTTCACGCCAGTGGCTTCCTGACGAGCTTTCGCCTCAGGCACCATGGTTTCCAAACCTTTTTCGATTTCCCACACCGAGCCGTTGCCCACCACATCAATATCGTGGAAGCAATAGAAAGGCGCGCCAATCTTAGTGATAAACTCGAATGCAGCATCCATTTTTTGTTTCGCCACATCCATACGGTCGTTGCCCACAAGCCAAGGCAAGTTTTGTGTGCCACCACCGAAAGGATCGCCCCCTTGGTCGCAGAACGTGTGCCAATAAGCAATTGCATAGCGCAAATGCTCTTTCAATGTTTTGCCCGCCACAATGCGGTTTTCATCATACCATTTGAATGCCAATGGATTTTTTGATG
>JBKECD010000034.1:0-3852 GCA_047974225.1 Mangrovibacterium sp. | reverse complement strand
GCAATCCGCCGACACAGCAGCCTCAACAAGCAAGCATTCCCCGAAAAAACAGGAATACACAATTGGGAACTCACCGTGGCAATTCCTTTTAAATTAATGGGACTCGACCCTAACAATCTGCCCGAAATGATTTGCGGCAACTTCTATAAATGTGCCGACGGCACCGAAAATCCGCACTTCCTCACATGGAGTCCCATTGATTTGCCCCAACCCAATTATCACTGTCCCGAGTTCTTCGGAAAAATATACTTCTAAGCTATGCTTTTAAATGACATTCCCCAAGGAATCAAAGGGCTCATCTTCGATTTCGATGGCACACTCTGCGACACCATGCCGACGCATTTCATGGCATGGCGAAACGCTGTTGCCCCCTATGGAATTGACTTCACCACCGAGCTTTTCGACCAGCTAGCAGGCATCCCTGTCTATGGCACAATCGAGGAGCTAAACCGTCGATTTGGTACAACTATGAACCCCATCGAGCTGGGCAATAAAAAGGAAGAGGAATATGCTCAATCCATGCAACTCATAAAGCCTATTGAGCCTGTGCTCGATGTGGTGAAAGCTTTCCATGGAAAACTGCCCATGACGGTGGGCACTGGCGGTTGGCGTTCGCTCACCGAGGGAATATTAAAGATACTAAAGCTCGACCATTATTTCGATGCCATCATTACCTCCGAAGATGTGGCAAAGCACAAACCTCACCCCGAAACATTCTTGATGTGTGCTGAAAAAATGCAAGTCGCACCCAAAGACTGCCTTGTCTTTGAAGATGGAATACTCGGCATTCAAGCTGCCGAAGCCTGCGGCATGAAGTGGATTGATGTGCGGAATTATTATGAGGTAACCATCGGAAAATAAGAAATTATGAAACTAAAAGTCGTTGCACCCTATCTGCCCATGGGCGACCAGCCTGAGGCCATTCGGCAGATTGTCGAGGGCATTAATAATGACATCCGCTATCAAACACTGCAAGGAGTTACCGGTTCGGGAAAAACATTCACTATGGCGAATGTTATCGAAAAAGTGCAACGACCAACACTGATCCTTTCTCACAACAAAACGCTAGCCGCTCAGCTTTATAGCGAGATGAAGCAATTCTTCCCCGACAATGCGGTGGAATACTTTGTGTCATACTATGATTACTTTCAGCCCGAAGCCTACTTGCCTGTTACCGACACCTATATCGAGAAGGATTTAGCCATCAATCAAGACCTTGAGAAACTCCGACTAAGTGCCACCTCTGCCCTACTCTCGGGGCGGCGTGATGTGGTGGTGGTTTCTTCGGTGTCATGCCTATATGGTATCGGAAACCCCGAAGACTTCCATGCCAACATTACCGAGGTAAATCAAGGCGACACAATTAGTCGGAATAAATTCCTTTATAAGCTAGTCGATGCACTCTATTCACGCAATGACATTGAGTTTAATCGAGGAAACTTCCGTGTGAAGGGCGACACCATTGATGTCTATCTGGCTTATGCCGACTATGCTATTCGGGTGGTGTTTTGGGGCGATGAAGTGGAGGAGATTTATAGTTTCGACCCTATTGCGGGGCAAATCATCGAGCGACTAGAAACGGCAACCATCTATCCTGCTAATATCTTCGTAACCACTAAAGAGCGCATGCAGCAAGCGATTCGGCACATCCAAGATGATTTGGTGAAGCAAGTGAATTTCTTTAAGGAAGTGGGCAAGCCACTAGAAGCAAAAAGGATTCAAGAGCGGGTGGAGTTCGACCTTGAAATGATGCGAGAACTAGGCTATTGCCCCGGTGTGGAAAATTATTCCCGCTATTTCGACGGCAGAGATGCGGGCTCTCGCCCTTTCTGCTTGCTCGATTATTTCCCCGATGACTACCTGACCATTATAGATGAAAGCCATGTAACGATTCCGCAAATACGCGCCATGTATGGCGGCGACCATTCACGCAAAATTAATTTGGTGGACTATGGTTTTCGCTTGCCTTCGGCTATCGACAACCGACCGCTGATGTTTGAGGAATATGAAAGCATTGCCAATCAGACACTCTATGTGAGCGCCACACCTGCCGACTATGAATTGCAAAAGTCGGAAGGGGTGATTGTGGAGCAAATCATTCGACCCACAGGACTGCTCGACCCACTCATTGAAATTCGCCCATCAGCCAATCAAATTGATGATTTGATGAACGAAATTCACCTGCGCATCAAAAGAAATGAACGGGTGCTCATCACCACGCTCACCAAGCGCATGTCGGAAGAACTCAGCAAATATCTCGCCGACATGGGCATTGCCACACGCTATATTCACTCGGATGTAGAAACCCTCGACCGCATCAAAATCATGGAAGACCTTCGCCAAGGCATTTTCCATGTGCTGGTGGGCATCAACCTCCTGCGTGAAGGGCTCGACTTACCCGAGGTGTCGCTCGTGGCAATCATTGATGCCGACAAAGAAGGCTTCTTGCGCTCGGAGCGTGCGCTCACTCAGACCGCAGGGCGTGCCGCCCGAAATGTGAATGGTCGTGTCATCATGTATGCCGACAAAATCACCGACTCGATGCAGCGCACCATCGACTCAACAAACTATCGCCGAGCCAAGCAAGAGCAATACAACGAAGAACACGGCAAAACGCCTCAGCCAATTGTGAAGCCCTCGCGCGAAATCATCGGCTATGAATCTCGAAGCTCGAAAGCCTATGCCGAAGGAAACGAAACAATCAACATGGTGGCAGACCCCGTGGTGCAAATGATGAGCAAGCCCGCCCTCGAAAAAGCCATCGCCAAGATTAAAAAAGAAATGCAAAAAGCAGCCAAAGAGCTCGACTTCATCGAGGCAGCTCGCTTGCGCGATGAGATGTATGCGCTCGAAAAAAAGCTGAACGAATAAATTGTGCAGACGCCAAGAAAAACATTAACTTTGCATTCTCACTTCTAAAATAGAAACAATTAAATACATCAAAATGAGTTTATATCCATTGAAATTCAAACCCCAAATACATAGTAAAATCTGGGGCGGAACAAAATTACACAATCTCCTAGGCAAAGAAGAAATCGCCCAAGCAGGCGAATCATGGGAAATATCTGGTGTGGAAGGACACACCTCGGTGGTAACTAATGGTCGATTGGCTGACAATAACCTAGAGGAACTCATCGAAGTATATATGGGCGAATTGGTGGGCGACAAAAACTATGAGAAATTTGGACTTTCTTTTCCCTTGCTCATCAAATTTATTGATGCCAACGATGACCTTTCAGTGCAGGTGCACCCTGATGATGAATTGGCAGCCGAAAAACACAATAGCTTCGGCAAAACCGAAATGTGGTATGTGATGCAAGCCGACCAAGGCAGCAAGCTCAACTTGGGTTTCAACGAAAAAATGACTCAGGAAAAACTTGCCGAAATAATTGCAGCTGGAAAACTCGGTGATTCCCTCCAATTTGTGCCCGTCGAAAAAGGAGATTCTTTTTTCATCCCCGCAGGCACGGTGCACGCCATTGGCAAAGGATTGCTCATAGCAGAAATTCAACAGACTTCCGATATCACCTATCGCTTGTATGACTACAACCGCACCGATGCCGAAGGTAATCATCGTGATTTGCATGTGGCGGATTCACTCGATGCTATCGACTATCAAGCAGCTACCCCCAAAAACCTGAGCAAAGAATTGCAAGAGAATGTCGGCAAAGAATTAGTGCAATGCCCCTACTTCACCACCAACACACTACTGCTCACTCAAGGTCTGCAAAAAGATATCTATAAACTAGACTCTTTTGTGATTTATATCTGCGTAGAGGGTGAATTAGTGGTCAATTATGGCGGACAAAAAGAGCTAGTAAAAACAGGTGAGTGTATCCTCATTCCTGCGTC
>JBKECD010000185.1:0-8188 GCA_047974225.1 Mangrovibacterium sp. | reverse complement strand
GTGGCGCAAAACTCGGCGATTCAGCACATAAGCATCGGATTAACTCGCTCTGTTACCCATTGGGGATTCGGTAACAACCCGACTAACGGTTTGGTAACTGAACTCTCGCATCTTTTCGCTCCCGCTTGCTCGAAGCAAAATCGCAAATTACTTCATTCCAAACCGTTTAAGCAAATATCTCCCTTGCTTGATTTGGAGTGCTTCGGGGGAAATTACTTACCTAGCTGGCTATGCTTTGGCGAAATTAGCCCAAAATCTATCTCTCATAAAATCAAAATGACCTAACAGCTAATTTTTAGAAGTCCCCTTAATTACTAAGCGTCTTTTTTGAAAAAATCACACGTATTGGGATTTTCCCAAGGCATATTTTGAATCCCACAACCGCCTTCCTAATTTTAGGAAAGCACATATTGAATCTAAAATACACTTTCCTAATTTTAGGAAAGCACATATTGAATCTAAAATACACTTTCCTAATTTTGGGAAGGCTCATATTGAATCTAAAATACACTTTCCTAATTTTGGGAAGGCTCATATTGAATCTAAAATACACTTTCCTAATTTTGGGAAGGCTCATATTGAATCTAAAATACTCTTTCCTGATTTTGGGAAGGCTCACGTTGAATCTGAAATTCTCTTTGGGAATTTTCCCAAAACTCATGTTAAATCTAAAGTACGCTTTCCTGATTTTGGGAAAAGGAGCAGAAAATCAAATATTCCCTTTTCTACTTTTGCAATGCTAGGGAATGAGTCGCAAATATCGTGAAAGACCTTACGACTTCGCGTTGCCCGATCAGTTTCCTCTCGAAAAATACACGTTAAAAATACTTTTTCTTATTGTAGAATTAATATTTTCCTTACTTTTGGCGAGAAATTAATTGCACCACCTATTTCCCATGACCGACAAAGGCAGCATAATAATCCCTCACGACAAGCAATATTTCGAGCAGCTTTTTGCTGAATACTACTCGGAAATGCTGTCATTCGCTCAGCACATTCTTTTCTGTGAAGATGAAGCTAAAGATGCGGTGCAGGATGCCTTTCTCGATATTTGGAAACAGGAAAAAGATATTGTGGTGAAGTCGAGCATCAGAGCCCTACTACTCACCTATGTCAAGAAGCGAGCTCTCAACCGCATTCAGCACCTCAACATCGTGGATAAGCACGAGCTTCAAGTGAAAGAAGCATACATCGCCACTTATAGCCACCAATCCCACGAGCGAGGCATCAACAAGGAAATACAAAACATCTTGGATAGTCTTCCGCAGCAGATGCGTAAGATTGTGGAATATCGCTACCTATGCGACTGGTCATGTAATGATATTGCCGAGGTGCTCGACATCAAAGCAAGCACCGTGAAAACACAGATTTCAAGAGCCCTCAAGAAATTCAGAGCTGAAAGCACACTCGTCAGAAATTATAATCTTCCGAGTCTATTTGTGCTTTGCGCTCACTTCTTTTTTTAATTCCGTTCTTTTAATCCTCATACACCGTTCCGGGATAAACCTTCAAGGCTTCTTCCAAAACCTTCAAACCTCGTGCCAATTCTTCTTTTTTCAGCACATAGGCGATGCGCACTTGATTAATGCCATCGGCAGGATTGGTGTAGAAACCCGACGCCGGAGCCATGAAAATAGTTTCTCCATTATAATTGTATTCCGAAAGCAACCACTCACAGAATCGGTCGGCATTGTCCACCGGCAGTTTTGCCACGGTGTAGAACGCTCCCATCGGAATGGGCGAATAAACACCCCGAATGCGGTTCAGTCCATCGACCAAAAACTTGCGGCGTGCCACATATTCATTATAAGAATCCATGAGATATTCTTCCGTGCCTTCCAACGATGCTTCCGCCACAATCTGACCCAAAAGCGGGGGTGAAAGGCGTGCCTGACAGAACTTCATGACATTCTTGCGCACCTCCTCATTCTTAGTGATGAGCGCACCCACACGGATGCCGCACTCGCTATATCGCTTCGACACCGAGTCAATCAGAATCACATTTTGCTCAATGCCTTTGAGGTGAAAAGCCGAAATATAGGGCGCACCAGTGTAGCAAAACTCACGATAAACTTCATCAGAAAATAAGTAGAGGTCGTATTTCTTCACCAGATAGGCGATGGAATCCATTTCCGCCTGTGTATATAAGTATCCCGTGGGATTGTTGGGATTGCAAATCATAATCGCCTTGGTGCGTGGGGTGATGAGCTTTTCAAACTCCTCGATGGGTGGCAGCGCAAAACCCTCTTCAATGTTGGCAGCAATCGACTTGATTTCAGCCCCCACCCCAATGGCAAAGGCGGAATAGTTGGCATAAGCTGGCTCGGGCACAATGATTTCATCGCCCGGGTCGAGGCAGGTCATAAAGGCGAAATGCACCGCCTCACTGCCACCAGTGGTTACGAAGACATCCTCCACACCGACATTAATGTTGAACCGATGATAGTAGTCCACCAGCTTTTCACGCAAGGAAAGAATGCCCTCGCTCGGACTATACTCCAGAATCGTGCGGTCGATATTTCGCACCGCATCAATCGCTTGTTGTGGCGTGGGAATGTCGGGCTGACCGATATTGAACTGAATGACTTTCACGCCATTTTTGCGCGCTTTATTCGCAAGTGGCACGAGTTTCCGAATGGGTGAGCTAGGCATCTTGTTGCCTCGTATAGATGTTTTGGGCATAAGGGGACTTCTAAAAATTAGATCTTATTGGGGAAGCTGCTAAATACGGCTGTTGTTCATTTTGTTTTCTGAGGGCATCTTTTGTCCTAATTTCTGAAACCATAGCTCGCTATGCTTTTGCGAAATTAACCCAAAATCTATCCCTCATAAAATCTAAATGACCTAACAGCTAATTTTTAGAAGTCCCCTCATTCATGAAAATTTCGACAAATATAGCACTATCAATCTGAAATCAAATATTCTCAATCTCTTAATGAAATATTATCCGAAATGTTAAATCTGAATTAAGCTCTTATCATTGAAACTTATTAACAGCCCGCATCGTTCATTTCCTTTGAAATTGAATACCTTAGAAGCTCAAAACCAAATATTAATCTTTAAAAACATTCAACCTATGATTATCGGAGTACCTAAAGAAATTAAGAACAATGAAAACCGCGTAGGACTCACCCCAGCAGGTGCAGCGGCGCTTATCGCCCACGGTCATGACGTATTTGTGCAACGCACAGCCGGCATCGGAAGTGGCTTTGCCGATGAACGTTATGAGGAAGTGGGTGCACAGATGCTCGCCACCATCGAGGAAACCTATGCCAAGGCTGAAATGATTATCAAGGTGAAAGAACCGATTGCGGAGGAGTATGATTTGATTCTTGAAGGTCAGATTCTCTTCACTTATTTCCACTTTGCCTCGTGCGAACCACTCACCCATGCGATGATTAAAAACAGACCTATTTGCATCGCCTATGAAACAGTGGAATTGCCCAATGGCAGCTTACCGCTGCTCGTGCCGATGTCGGAAGTGGCAGGACGCATGTCGGTGCAAGAGGGTGCGAAATATCTGGAGAAGACCTTTGGCGGTTCGGGCATCTTGCTTGGTGGCGTGGCTGGTGTTGCTCCTGCGAAAGTGCTCGTGGTGGGCGGCGGAATAGTCGGCACGGAAGCCGCCAAAATGGCTGCCGGACTAGGCGCACAGGTTACAATTGCGGATATTAATCTGAATCGCCTGCGCTATCTCGATGATGTAATGCCTGCCAATGTGAGCACGCTTTATTGCACGCCTTATGCGCTGGCGGAATTGAGCCAAACGCAAGACCTCATCATTGGTGCGGTGTTGATTCCGGGTGCGAAAGCTCCGAAACTCATCACCAACGAGATGATTAAAACCATGCAACCCGGCACCGTGCTCGTGGATGTGGCTATCGACCAAGGCGGCTGCATCGAGGGAGCGAAACCTACCACACACGACAATCCGACTTTCCGTGTGGAGGATGCTATATTATATAGTGTGGCAAACATGCCCGGTGCCGTGCCTCGCACCTCAACGCAAGCCCTCACCAACGCTACACTTGCCTATGCCATTGCGATTGCCAACAAAGGTTGGCGACAAGCTTGCCAAGATGATGCCGCCCTTGCCAAAGGGCTAAACATTGTGGACGGCAAAGTGGTCTATCAAGGAGTGGCGGAAGCTTTTGGGCTGGAATATACTCCGTTGGAGTTATGAGTTATGAGTTATGAGTTATGAGTTAGGCAGGGTTGCACTTCGCACGCTGCACTTCACACTCAAAGAATAAAGAGAGAGGGATAAGACTTTTCTGACACCCTCTCTCTTTGCATGCTGCTCGACTTTACAGCTTTTGCAACGCTTTGCGCACATTGCCCTTTTCGGCTAGCATGAAATCGAAATAGGCTTGCGCTTTGCTTGCCACCGAGGTGCTCAGTAAGTCGAAATTGAAAACTTTCTGATTGCCCAAGATTGGCAAAATCGAAACGCTTCTGCCAATCTGCGCTTCTGCCACCACTGCACGAAGTTCATCGAGCATGGGGTCGGAGCTGAGTTGCATCTCTTCGCCATTGTCATCAAGACCCACCAAATAGCGACACCACAAGGCGAGTGCCATCGGTATGCCTTCGAGGGCATCAACCGAAAGTTCTTCGCTTGCGATATATTTCTTGATGGTTTCGCCAAAGCGAATGCCCACTTTTTGTGAGGTGTCAGTGGCTATGCGTTGTGGCGCATCGGGAATCGTGGAGTTGGGGAATCGCTCTTGCAGCACTTCATCAATGAATTGCTTCGGACTGAGAATCTGTGGATCAACCACCACTTTCAAGCCTTCTTCATAGCCAATTTTCTCCACCAAACGCACGAGGTCAGCGTCACGCATTTCCTCCCAGATGGTCTGATATCCGAGCAACACGCCCGACACTGCCAAGGCGGTGTGTAAGGGGTTTAAACAAGTGGTTACTTTCATCGTTTCCACCTTGTTCACCGTGTCGCGGTCGGTGAAAATCACGCCGGCTTCTTCCAATTGCGGACGACCATTGGGGAATTTATTTTCAATCACCAAATACTCGCAATACTCGGCATTCACATAGCCAGCAGTATAAGTATTTTTGTTGGTGATGATGATGTCCATATCCTCCAAGCCCGCTTCTGCCAAATGGTTTTTGATGCTTTCGCTCGGGCGAGGTGTGATTTTGTCAATCATGCTCAAGGGGAAAGACACTTTTTGCTCATCTTGCAGGTAGGCTAGGAAGTCCTCGCCCACAAAACCTTTGGCTTGCCACGCCTGCGCCATGTCGAGCACTGCACGCTTGAGGATGTCGCCATTGTGCGAGCAATTGTCCATGCTCACCATCGCCACCGGCATAGCATCTTGCTTAAATCGCTTGAAGAGCAAGCTCGCCACGATGCTCACCAAGTGTGCCAAAGTGCCTTCAGGACCTTGCTCCACATCATTCACCACAAAGGGGAAGAAATTGCCATCGGAAGTGCGAAGTGAATACCCCTTTTCGGTTACGGTGAAACTCACTAGCTGCAATTCAGGGTTCAAGAATGCCGCTTCCACACGGGCTTTGTTTTCAGCATAGACCACCGCTTCAGTGATGCTCGCCACCACGGTTTTTACATACTCGCCACTTGCTTTGGTTTTCACCAATGCAGTAAGGTTGTCGAAAGGCGCATAGGCTTTAGTGATAACTTCATTGTCGAAAGTTTCCACCGCCAAGATGCCACTGTCATAAACACCTGCATTAAGCACCGACTGGCAGCAATTTGCCACAAAGGCACGGAAGATATTGCCCGCCCCGAAATGAATCCACTTCGGATTGGCAGCCGTGTTGGCTTTAATTTGGTTGAGGTCGAATTGAGGCAATTCAAAGCCCGCAGCTTCTAAAGCTGCGGCTTGATTTGATAGGGTGTTTTTGTTTAGTTTCATTTGTTTGTAATTTTGAATTGTATCAGTTACTACTCAGTCAGCAAAATTGAACGCAAAGTCGCAAGGACGCAAAGCCTTTTTTATTTTATTTTAAGGGGGCTAAGTGCGCTAGGAGAAAAGCTTTGCTTTTCGTTACACCTTTGCGCCCGTCTTATCATTGGCTTTATTCACAGAACTTTCTACCTTTGCGTCTTCGTGTCATAGCGTTTATTTTTCGCTGAGCAGTTACATTGTATCATCAATGGTATTTACCTTGCTTGGTAATTCTCCCTAGCAACTGCAATCGCTTTGTGCAATTTCTGACTGAGCAATTCTTTATTCGGTAATTGAGTGTAATATTGAGCAACTTTTATATTTGAATCATCAAGCATTAAGTACTCTATGTGTTCGGTATTGCCTTCACTGCAAAGGATTAATCCAATAGGAGATTCCTCACCTTCTTTACGTTCGTTTTTGTCGAGATAGCGCAAATAAAGCAACATTTGACCTTCGTGTTCAGGCTTAAATTTCCCCAACTTCAATTCAATTACAATCAAACGCCGGAGTCCCCGATGATAGAAAAGCAAGTCTATAAAATAGTCTGTGGCATCAATCGTTATTCTTTTCTGCCGATCGATAAAGGCAAAATCAGAACCCATCTCTTTGATAAACGCCTGCAAATTAACTAGGATGGCATCTTCCAAATCTTTCTCTGAGTAAGCATCCACCAAACCAATCGTATCAAGAAAATAACTGCTGCGAAAAACAGCATCAGGAGTTAGTGTATTTGTCGTCTGTATTTTCTCCAATTCCTTTTTAATCAATTCCTCAGGCTTTCTGCTTAGTGCAGTTCGCTCATAAAACATCGCATCGATCTTTTCATCTAAGGTGCGCGTGTTCCAATGCTCAATGCGGGTCATTTCCATGTAGAACGTACGTTTCAATGAATCTTCAATGCTCATCAAAGTTCGAAGATGCGTCCATGACAATTGTGTACGCACTGCGTACACAATTTCATTCTCCGAGAAAGTATACGCAGCGCGTATACAATGGAAAAGCTTTCGGTCATTCCATCCTTTCCCAAAATGCAGTGTCATTTGCTTTGCCAGATTCTTTACAACCTGCTTCCCATATTCCGCTCTCTGATTGTATAGCACATCATCCTTTATTCGCATGCCAATTTGCCAATGCATCAAGCATATCTCTGCATTAACCGTTGTTGCCAATCGCTGACGAGTGTCCTCCACAATATGACAAACATCGGCAAACAATTGCTCTTCTCCTGAAATATTTAGACTGTCCATGCTATCAAATCACTCTTTCCTATTTCAAAAAAAGTTGCAGGCTAGATGAAAATCATCTAAACCCACAACCTATTTGCATTATACTATTTCCCCTCCTTGCGTTTAGTCAATGAATCCCACACGCCGAGCATATACATCACGCCAAGGGCGCGGTCATATAAGCCATAGCCGGGGCGGCAATCTTTCTCTTCGCCCCAAAGGTGGCGACCATGGTCGGGACGCAAATAGCCGTTGAAGTCGTTGTCGTGATAGGCTTTCAGCACTTCATAGACATCGACATTGCCATCGCAACCACGGTGCGAGCACTCGATGAAATCACCATTGTCAAACACTTTCACATTGCGCACATGGGCAAAATAAATTCGGCTGTGGAACTCACGCACCATCGCAGGAATGTTGTTCGCTAGGTTTGGTCCGAGCGAACCAGTGCAGAGTGTCAAACCATTGTGCGGACTAGGCACTGCTTCGAGCAACTTGCGGATATTGTCTTGACTATTGATGATGCGAGGCAATCCGAAGATAGGCCAGGGGGGGTCATCGGGGTGAATCGCCATCATGACATCATATTTCATGCAGACTTCCTCTAGTCGGTTCAAGAAGTAAACCAAGTTTTCGAAAAGTTTTTCGGGTGTTACATCGGCATAGGCTTGAAACAATTCATCGAGTTTCGCCAAACGCTCAGGCTCCCAGCCCGGCATGGTTTTATCGCCAGCACCTTTCAAGATATTGTCCACCATTGCTTGGGGGTCATCTTGAATCTTTGATTTCTCATAGAAAAGTGCATTCGAACCATCAGGATGCGCCTTGTAGAGGTCTGTGCGCGTCCAGTCGAACACTGGCATGAAGTTATAGCAAATTACTTTCACCCCAGCTTTGGCTAGCTTTTCGATGGTGTCGATATAAATATCAATGTATTTATCGCGCGTGGGCAATCCGATTTTGATGTCGTCATGCACATTCACACTCTCCACCACATCGGCATTGAATCCTTTGCTTTTGATGAGAGCT